>NZ_JAWJYP010000030.1:0-37540 GCF_033063275.1 Nitrosomonas sp. Is37
GGATAAAGGGGACAGACCACGATTGTTTCCAATTAATAGCGCTTAGTTAGAAATCGTGGTCTGTCCCCTATTCTACGTTCGCATGACAAATCCAATTAAATCGTTTATAAACGTGACCGAACAACGTCAACCAATAAGCACGATCAGAATCGTCCAGATAAATCTCTTCCCGACGATCTCCGCGAGAGGTCACATGATATAAGCCACCGGGCACTTCAATTCTTAGTGGTCTCGCGATTGCAGATTCCTCAATTCCAACGAATCGAAGAATAGCTCAATGTTTGTTACAACACAAACTTAACCCCTTTACGTGTATTGTTGGCAATCCTGTCGGGTCCATCCAACAAACGGCTCAGGTCGTGGCTATAGCACGACCTAACCTTACTCGTTATGCGTGATCACTCAAACAGCTTCCCGTTGTTGTTTTCGTCTTCCAACGGCTCAAGGTTAGAAAAATATAGTTTTGGCCTTCTGGCACCGATCCAGCCCTTTTCGTCAATACGATTGACCGTACCAAAGAGTCGGCACTTCAGGAATAGCAGCGGTTTGTAAGGCACAATACTGCCGGATTCCGGATACGCGGTCAGAATGTGTTCGTTGTACTTGAAGCCCATTGAGTTTGAGGTCTTGTTCTCGCGCGTAACCTCGCCTACAAGAACGACGTAATCGCCATGGACAAGCTCAGGGAACAAAATATCATCCTCTAGCTCATCATTCTCATCGCAAAAAATTGCCCTATCACTGGGACCGACAACTTCTTCGTCAAGCTCGCCGTCTTTCATCGCTCCAATGGCTAAAGTTCTTCCTTCTTGGACGTTCGCTGCTAACTCCTCGAGTAACTTGGGATTGGTATTAACATAGAGATCAAAGATGCGCTTCGGCACAAAGAGAACCTCACCATCTTCATTGACTATGCCGACTAGAGACCCGTCCTCGGCAAATTTAATGTTCTTGAACTCACGGATAGCGACATCACCCATGTGTTTGCCAATCCGGGCAAACCACTTTATGGAATCGATAGCCGTTCTGAATAGATCGGTTATCCCGAAGTCTGCGAAGTCCTTTTCTGCCATCTTCTGGGCGGCTTTGGTGAAGTAAGCGGTAGCTACTACGCCCAGCCCAGCTTGAACCCAGCCAGCGACAGTTTCAGGAATGAGGGCTTCCCATGAGCCTTTGCGGACCCGTACGGGAATCTCGAAATCCAGATTTCTGAAGTCCGGGGCTTGTTTGGCTATGAAATATCGGAGAGCTGAATCAAACGCAAGCAATGATTTTGCTTGGCGTCGAGCATCCATCAAACCATCTTTGACGAGTTCTCCTTCGTACTTAATGTAGCCAATGTATTTTTCTTCCCTCATTCTCACCCCTTAGGTTTCAAAGCGCATAACGTTCAAGATTACTGGCCTTGCGCGGCTTTATGCGCAAAGTCCGGTGGATCGCAGAGTTGGGCATCTGCTTACGCACCCCCAGACATTCGCAGTCTTAGCATCGAACAATCGGACCTTTGGGTGGAACTTCTTCTCAATTGATTTGATATGTTCAATGTCTGCATCCGAGTAGACGCCTATGTAGATGCTCCAAAGTTTGGGAGGTTGCTTAGAACTGAACTTAGCGGCCTTGTTTATTGCTTCAATGATGTGTTCGTCGTATTGGCCGAAGTTAAAGCCGAACGTCACAAGTGACCCGTCCACTTCGCAAAAGCGGTCATAGCAGTAAGACAGGTAGCGGTTGTGCCGGATGTGCTCCAGCTTCTCTTTGCCGTTTCCCGCGGTGACGAAGATGGGGTAGCTACCTTCGTCTAGGCGCGCACTAATGTTCTCCAATAGATATCCGTTCGAGAGTTGTACTGCTCTTTGACGACATCAGCGCAAGAGTCAAAAAGGTGGAGCGCGCCGTGCAGGTAGTGAATGTTCTGATTTGATTTGTTTGGCCCCCAAATCAGTTCCGACCACTCCTACTCTTCGCCCTCGGCGGCTTCAACTGGATTTTCAAGTTCGCGACCAAACCCATCGACTGGGTTGGCGACTTCTTGTCGCATAAAAACCCAGTAGAGGAGCAAATCGTAGTTGGTCGTGTAGATACTTTCGCCGCTTTCTAAGAACAGCCGAAGAAAGTTTGCACACGCCGTGCTCTTTTCCTCTGGTATCTTGTAAACGTGTTCAGGGTGAAGTTCCTTTACGGACTTCAGTAGCGCGTTCTTCAGTCTCTGACTTGCGGGTCGTATTTGCTCCTGAAGAACTGCATCTGAACCAAATGCTTCGAGCAAGGCGATAGTCATATCCAACTGCTGCATGATGAGCTCGAAGTTCTTGGTCTTGATGATACTAAAGAGCTTGTTGAGCAACTCATCTTCTTGTAACGTCAAGAATGTGTAGAGCGCGTTGTACGAAAAGATGTTGATGTCGTAGGACATGCTAAAGCCGTTACCCAGAAGCAAGGATATAGCGCGGTTCTTCTTCTTGAGCGATGAAGAGACTTCCGCGAATGACATCAATTCCATATGCCCCCTGAAGACTGTGTCGTGAATTAGCTTGAAGATGCCTGACTAGAATTAGACCTCCGAAATGACGTAATGTATTATGTCAAAAGTAAAATCTATTACGGTAAGTTGCATGCTATCTCCTTATATTTTATGGAAATGGGTTGATTTAGTTGGCATCATAACAAACCTTGTTAGATCCACAAATATGATGAATAAATCACAGCTTTTGGATGAGGAATGAAACCAACCCAGACCCTGGCATTATCGCTATCCCTTTGTTCTAATGCCCAGCATCACAGGTTTTCAATCTCTACAGGCTCAATCTCTTCTGCCAGTTCGAACTTGAAAATGCGTGAGTAGAAATAGAGTTCTGCTTCCAGTGCACGCTTGTTGTTCTCTGCTTTCGGAACAAGGGGGTCAAGTCTTGCGATACAACATCTGCCCCCATTGTTCACACCAGAATCCAGCAATATGTTTCTCACATAACCGAAACTGTAGTCTGTCCCTTATTCTGCGGAGGGAACCTGCAAGCACAGCTTGCAGGCGGTTCGGTTGACCAGTAGGCTAGTTCTCACGGCTGAAAGTTCTCTGGCCATAGAAAATACGGCCCGAATTTCGTACTCATACGGAACTCACCACCGACTTCCTTTCCTTTCGGCGTGATGTAGTTTTTGCCTTCCCTCACTTCGAGATAGCCAGCCTTCGTGAGGCGTTCAATCAGTTCATTGGTCTTGACGCCAAACTTCTGCGCCAGCTTGGAGGTGGTCAGTTTGTCAGGCGTGGGGTCTTCGCCTTCTGGGATTGACTCTGTTTCCTTTTCAACGGTCTCTACGGAGATACGAATTTCATCGCTGATACGGATGATACGCTGTGCTTCCTCGTAGGCTTCTTTATAGAGATCAGGGTCTTCGGAGCGACGGATCAGAATCCCCATTTCGTTGTTATTCACTTGGCTGAACTCATAGAGGTTCAGGCTCGTAATGATGCAAAGCTCCTCATTGAGGTAGCACTTGGCGTGAAGATTCTTGCAAAAGCTAGTCCGAAGATATAACAACTCTCTCAACCAATTGATTTCTTCGGGCTGTAACTCGCTCTTGCCGTAGACGACCCTTACGTCGATCTTCAAGCGGTTCTTGTCTTCGAGAAGCTCCTTGATTCTGTCATTGAGCCGGAGAAAGGGGCTGATGAGGATTAGCCGATCCTTGGCACCCTTGATGAGTTCCTCAAGAAAGTAGTTCGTCGCGCTTGTGTTCAGAAACTTTGCCATTCCGGCTCCATGAGGGGACTGTAATGATAAGGGCTAACCAGAATTAGATATCCAAAATGACGCAATATATGACATCAAAAATGAAATCTAACCCGGCAAGCTGCATTCTATCTTATTATGTTTTATAGAATTTCGTCGATTTAGCTCCATCATATCAAACTTTGTTAGATCAGAAAATATGCTAAATAAATTACGATTTCTTGATCAAATACAAGACCAATTCAGGTTTAAGCATTATCTCTACCCCTTTGTTCTGGTGCCCAGCATCACAAGTTCTCAATCTGCACAGGCTCAATTTCATCTGCCAGTTCGAACTTGAAGATGCGCGAGTAGAAATAGAGCTCCGCCTCCAGCGCCCGCTTGTTGTTCTCTGCTTTGACGAAGCCGTGCTGTTCTCCTGCAAAAGTAACATATGCCACCGGCAATCCGCGGTTACGCAAGGCGTCGAACATCATCTGTGACTGGTTAGGCGGCACGATGGGATCATCGAGCCCCTGGATAAGGATCAGCGGGCAGGCTAATTGCTCGATGTGCTGAATAGGTGAACGGGCGAGGTAAAGGTCACGCCGCTCTGGATAGGGGCCAACCAGACCGTCCAGGTAGCGTGACTCGAACTTGTGCGTGTCCCGCGCTAGCGCCTCTAGATCGCTGACGCCATAGTAACTGGCACCCGCGCTAAATAGCTTAAAGAACGTAAGCGCACACAATGTGGCATAACCGCCAGCACTGCCGCCGGTAATGGCCAGTCGGTTACCATCCACCAGCCTTTGACTCACTAGATAGCGTGCGCCATTGACACAATCGGCGACATCCACGATACCCCATTGGCCTTTGAGCCGCTCACGATAAGCGCGGCCATAGCCGGTACTGCCGGTGTAATTCACATCCAGCACAGCAAAGCCGCGTGTGGTCCAATATTGTATACTGTAACGAAACAGCGGCAGAGTTGCAGCCGTTGGTCCCCCGTGACTCATGACCAATAGCGGTGGATGCTCCTCAGGCCTGCCGATAAAGTCGCGATTTTTGGGCGGATAGAAGAAACCATGCGCGGTAAAACCCTGCTCTGTCGGAAACTCGATTGGCTGAGCAATCGAGCAATGGGTGGAGTCAAGCGTGATTTCCTGAGAACGCCGCAATACTCTGATTATTTTGGTGGTCAAATCGAACTGCACCAAAGCGACAGGCTCAGTAGCAGAACCGGCGATGAAAAAAACTTGACCGTCTGCGACTCGTACATTGCTAATGACAGTGTAGGGGAGAGCAAACTGATGCAAGCGCAGAGTGCGTATATCAAGGGAAGCAAGGCAGTAATAACCCTTCTGAGAATAAGCGCAGATTAACTTATCGGCTGATGCAAAGCCATAGGTGGACATGCCGAATTTCCATTGCGGCTCACCAAATTCAGCCTCCATGGGGCAGAGTGCTTCCACCTCTGCTTGCTGTTCATGCCAGCGGTATAGATTCCACCAGCCTGTTCGATCCGAAATGAAATACAGCGTCCCATCGGGTGACCATTGCGGCTGGAATATCGACTCAGCTTTGCCCCCGGCTACTAAGGTGCGCTGACCGATAGTGCCATCTGCCAGCAATTCCGCTACCCACAGCTCAGTGCCATCCCATGGCATGTTGGGATGGTTCCATGTCAGCCAAGCTAGCCGAGTGCCTTCCGGATTGAGGCACGGGCTGGAATAAAAATCACTGCCAGAAACCAGAATCTGCCCATCATCGTCACCTGCTGTACTGATACTTACCAATGTATTAACCGGCTGGAGAGCATCGGTTGTATGATCTTCGCGCACCACGATGATCCTGTCATGGATAGCATCCAGAATGGCATTCGCATAGCGCATGCCTGCTATGTGAGTAAATGATTGTGGCTCTTCACCCGGCACTTGTCGATACAGTTGCTGATCAGTGAAATTAGAAAAATAAATCATCCCACCGGCAGCGAGATAATCACCACCCCCATACTCATGTACGCGAGTACGTACATTATAGTCTGGAGGCGTTAGATCAATTGTCTGTTTATCAGATGCGCGGCAGACAATAACGGTGCGTCCATCTGGCCGCAGTTCGCACCAATACAGGTTGTTGCCATCAAGTTGGATACCTCTAAGGCCGATAAACTTGGCAAAAACATCATCCGCTGTAATAGGGGATTTCCAGGAACCATATGCAGCAATCTGAGGTGTCATCATTATCTCCTTTTACTTAAGTGCGAAATATTGAGTTTATTGTGGTGTTCAGCGTTATTCATCAGCCGCACTGGGTAGGAAGCGTTGGCTAGATGGGATGGTTAGCGTTCTTCTTTATACAACTCATCAACCTTCTTTTAATAAATTCATCCAACTCCTGGTAACCTTCAAACATACTAGAACACCAAATTCGGCCTACCTGCGGCGCCTTTATATAGTAACTTTTCATGAGATTTGAGTAAGCCATTTCTTCTATATCGGACCAGGGAATCACCCTGGAGCCCACAAGCGGATTTCAGTAGTAAATGTTCTGCTCATCATAGGGAAACAAAATGAGAGAGGGAAGCTTTGGCTAAATTTTAATTTATTCAACAACGCCTCGGCATAGCCGATGGATTACCTAATTTACTGACTTAGAAAGATTTATAGGCGCAAGTCAAAAGCAAAACAATCTTTATTTTCCAAGCAGCTCAGTCGCAAACAAAGTCTGCACTGCTTGGAGGTTCTTTATAATTGCCACGCTGACATTCGGGTAGTCAGGGGATTGGTCCCAACTGCCCTCTATCGGAGTGATAGATGTGGTGCTGAGGTTTGCCAGTATTCTATTATTGCTGGCAGACACCATTTCAGCAGCAAATGTTGCAGTCGCCTTCGGTGCCCCAAGCGGAATAAAACTATAATAACTTCGCACAGTGCCCACTTTGGGTGTGTAAATAAACAAAAGTGCATCCGCTTTTTCATCTTTAAGTAAAGACTTAACATCTTTCTTACTAAAAACCCCTTCAGAAGAGGGCGTTTTAAAGTCTGGCAGCTTATCATAGGTTAGCGACGGCTCTATTTGAATTGTTTTATGCCCCATCTTCGTAAGCTTAGCTTCGAGAGTTTGTTTAATCGTAATCGCTTCTTGAACATTAATGGTTTTTAAATGCCCTTCCAAACCCGATGCCATCGCATTATTAATCGCAATATCCAATAAGCCCTGCATCCCTTCTTTATATGCTGCTGCCTGTGCAGGGACGGGATCCATAACCACTGCAATCGTCTTCGCGCCTGACCCCCAATAATTGCTATCAAGCTTTACCGTCGGCCCGGCACAAGCAGTTAAAACAACGGAGATAAATATATAGAAAATAGTTTTGATTCGAGTCATAACTTACTTTTACCTTTAATAAAATCGTTTAATAAAAATTCCTCAACTTTCCTAACAGCAGCGGCTGATTTTTCCATTACCACCGTAGCGCGATTCCTGGCGTTCACGGAAAAATTTCGGGTAAGACATGATGGGCTGATCTGGGTGCGAATTTTTCATATGCGCCACATAAGTATCGTATTCAGGCACGCCGACCATTAACCGCATGCTTCGAGAGAAATGGTGGATCATTTGGGTAATTTTGTTATCCATCACTCGTTTCTCCAGTGTTTATTTCTCAGTAATTGCATGAGCGGGTAATAACTCAAAAGGCGCCTCATTGGCAGTAGAGTGATGAATAACGCGTGCTTTTAATACTGCTTTAATTCCAAAGAAAAGTATGCTGATTAAAACCAGCATGAACATGCCTGCCAACGATGCATTCACGTAATCATTGAAAATGACCTGCTGCATTTGCTCAATAGATTTAGCCGGAGCTAGCACCATGCCTTCCGCGATTGCCTCCCTGTATTGATTAGCATGCGCCAGAAAGCCGATACGTGGATTAACATCAAAAATCTTCTGCCAGGCAGCCGTGAGCGTGCAGACCATGACCCAAATAGCGGGAACAATAGTGACCCAGGCAAAGCGATCTTGCTTCATCTTAAATAGCACACTCGTGCAAAGAATCAGTGCTATCACCGCCAGCATCTGGTTTGAAATGCCAAACAATGGCCACAATGTATTGATTCCACCCAGGGGATCAACTACCCCCTGATAGAGAAAATATCCCCAGCCGGCGACACAAAGGCCGGTTGCAGTTAAGCTGGCAAGCTGAGAATCCGTACGCTTCATTGCTGGCACAAAAGTACCCAATAGATCCTGCAACATGAAGCGACCAGCACGGGTTCCGGCATCAACTGCCGTCAGAATAAAAAGCGCTTCGAATAGTATGGCAAAGTGATACCAGAAAGCCATCATGGCGGTACCGCCCATCAATTCAGACATGATCTGCGCCATGCCGACTGCCAGCGTAGGTGCACCTCCTGTTCGGGAAATGATGCTATGTTCCCCTACGTTATGCGCAGTTTGATTAATCATCTCGGGTGTAACATAAAAACCCCATTGCGCAATGGTTTGTGCAGCTGATTCTGCCGTGGTGCCAATGATTGCCGCAGGACTGTTCATGGCAAAATAGATTCCTGGTTCAAGTGTTGCTGCGGCAAGCAGCGCCATCATGGCTACAAACGATTCCATGAGCATCGCGCCATAACCTATGAAACGGGCATCCATTTCAGTCTGAATCATCTTAGGTGTAGTACCGGATGCGATCAGCGAATGAAATCCTGAGATCGCACCGCAAGCGATGGTAATAAGCAGAAAGGGAAATAGACTTCCTGACCAGACCGGGCCGGAGCCATCCACAAACTGTGTGAACGCAGGCATCTTGAGTTCGGGTGAAATAAAGATGACGCCGATGGCTAGCCCCACAATGGTGCCAATCTTTAAAAAGGTAGACAAATAGTCGCGTGGCGCCAGTAACAGCCAGACCGGTAGCACAGAAGCAATAAAACCATAGGCAATTAATAACCAGGTCAATTGTTCGCTCGTTAGAGTAAAAATAGCGGCTAATGCAGGAATTTCCTGGACGTACTGCCCACTCACTATCGATAACATTAATAGAATAAAGCCGAGGAATGAGACTTCACCAATGGATCCTGGCCGGAAATAGCGCGTATAAATACCCATGAACAAAGCGATTGGTATGGTCGCGGCAACTGTAAAGGTACCCCAGGGAGATTCGGCTAGTGCTTTAACAACAATCAAAGCCAGAACTGCTAGCAAGATCAGCATGATAAAGAATGTACCAAACATTGCGATCATGCCAGGTAATTGGCCTAACTCAGATTTGATCAAATCACCCAGTGATCGACCATCGCGTCTGGTGGAGATGAATAGCACGATAAAATCCTGCACTGCGCCAGCAAATACCACACCGACTAGAAGCCATAACATGCCGGGCAGATAACCCATCTGGGCAGCCAGGATCGGACCCACCAGGGGACCAGCCCCAGCAATTGCTGCGAAATGATGTCCAAATAAAATATATTTATTAGTGGGGACATAATCCAGACCGTCATTAAGCTTATAGGCCGGAGTCATACGGGTCGAGTCTAATTTCAATACTCGATTCGCAATAAACAGACTGTAAAAACGATAAGCAATAATATAGACACAGATAGCTGCAATGATGATCCAGATAGCACCAATTGACTCACCTTGATGCAGTGCTATGACACCAAAAGCAAAAGCACCAGTGAGAGAAAACATCAGCCAGCCAAGTTTCGTGCTTAGATTTTTCATTATTTCCTCCTAAGTTGATTAAACATCTTTCTTTGTCTTAAATTGACCTGGCTTTCTCGCTATCTAAAAATCGCATTGAAGCAAGGGCAATATGATTTCAGTATTGAACAAAGAAGCATCTCGTACATCCTCTAAAATATGGAGATCATCTACACATTTTGTGGATGCCAACTTCGGTTTGGCGATATAGACTGACTAGATGAATTTACGAAATAAGATTATCTGGTTTGCTGTGGCGCCACTCCTTGTGGCGCTTAGTTCAATTGCATTTACTGTGTATCACCGGGCTGCTTTATTGGAACAACAGCAACGCCAATCTATTGAACGTGCTTACAGAGACAGTAAAGATATCGAATTGAAGAACTACAGCACATTAGCCGAACAGTCTATTGCGCACCTTTATGACTCAGGCCGAGCAGATGCAGCTACCATGGATGAAGCGAAAACAATTTTGAGAAGCTTAAATTATGGTCCAGATGGTTATTTCTTCCTGTTTGACCTTGAGGGTACCTTCCTCATGCATCCCCACCAACCTGAACTAGTGGGCCAAAATTTATGGGATCTACGAGATATTAATGGTAATCCATCGATACAGAGGTTAATCAGTCGCGCACTTGAAGGAGGAGGTTTTTTGGATTATATGTGGCAAAAACCAACCAATCAAAGTGCTGTTCCTGTGCCCAAACGCGCTTATGTCTTTGTCCTAGAGAACTGGGGCTGGGTGCTGGGTACTGGCGTTTATTTAGATGATATTAATGCAGCGTTAGCTAAGCTCGACAAACAAGCTTCTCTAAATATCTTTGACACAATGCTGTGGATTACTTTGATTTCATCTCTAAGCGTAATAGCAATCGTCTCAGGGCTGATGTGGAGCATCAGAGGACGTAGTATAGTGGATGCCCAGCTTAGCGCATTAACACAACGCATCATAAAAACGCAAGAGGAAGAACGTACAAGAATAGCCAATGCATTACACGATTCTATCAAGCCCATGCTGGTGGTTATCAAAATGAAAATTGAACTGGGTATCTATCGATTATATAGACTTACGCAAGAGCACCCGCAAAAACCAGCCGACGCACAGAATACGTTCAAGGAAGCCATCTCACTAGTGGACGATACCTTAGCAGATATCAATCGAGTGGTACATGATCTTCGTCCCTTCAATCTAGAATCCCTTGGTTTAGAAGGAGCCTTGCATTTATGTGTACATCATTTTGACAGCGACGCAATGCAAGTTGAGTTGAGTACTCTTGGTAAGATGAATGAGTTGCCCTCAACTGCTGAACAAGCGCTGTTTTTAGTCGCAAAAGAGGCTATCGCCAACGCCACGAAATACTCATCCGCCAAACGAGTGTCCATACGGTTGGAGAATAACTCGCGTTGTGTAATGTTAGCAATACACGATGACGGTCACGGATTTGATTTAGACCATGTCAACGACGATCCAAATAGGGGATTAGGTTTGCGCAACATGAGAGAGCGAATTGAAGCTGAAAATGGTGTTTTTCAGCTTACCTCATCCACAAATGGTACTTCAGTCATTGCCACAATTCCCCTGCACTAATCTTTGGATTTACTATGATGACACCTACCATCAATACCATGATCGTTGAAGATCACGATATAGTAGCTTCGGGCATTCGTGAAATCCTAAGAACAGCTGTTCCCATAGTTAATGTGGTGGCTACGGCCAAGAATGCAGATGAAGCGTGGAGTTCTATCAAAAATAATAAAATTCATTTTGTGATAATGGATATTCGTTTGGATTCTAAACTCAACGGTATCAGTCTGACCTCGGAATTTATTAAAGAATATCCTGATTTAGCCATTCTGGTATACAGCGGAGAAAATAATGAAGAAGTCGTGAGACGCGCCATCAATGCTGGCGCACGCGGCTACGTACCAAAAGGCGCAGGGATAGAAAATTTAATAAAAGGGATCGAAATTATCGTCACAGGTGGATCTTATCTGGACCCTTCTTTACCAAGACAACAACGATATGTAGAACCTCTAACCTCTAAAGAAGAGGAAGTATTAAAACTCATTGCCGAAGAAAAAAAAGATGAGGAAATCAGTCAAAAGCTTAATATCGTACCAACTACTGTGAGAACACATCGTGCTAATATCATGTCGAAGCGCTGTCTTAAAAATGCAGTTGAGCTCTATCAATATGCTATCAAGTGTTATCCAAATTAAACGACGAGTCGTATGGTTTAACTGAAATAGCACTTTGGGAATTCACCATTACCTTAATCCTAAATAAAAAAACAAAACATAATTAGCTTTCTGCTAGTCCAGAATACGCATGAGACAGTTTTCAACCGAGATTTTTCGTTAAGAAAATTTTCTAAGAAACTTTTGGTATAAAAAGCGCCTGACAATACATTCTTCCATTGGATAATCATGTCATTTCCTTCAAGCATATAGGCTTGCCCATCCCCAAGGAACAGGATGCTTCATTGTTTATTTAAATGGGACTCTACCAGCAGCAAATCATTAGCCTTATCGACATCAATCCCCGCTTCTGCAAATGGCAGTTTAATTGCCTGTATCCTTACCCCGGTTTTTGCCGAAATACTTTTCAGCGCTTGTGTGAGCGTTAAATAGCCAAACAGGTAACTCAATACGGCTCGCCAACCAAGGACCCGTCCAATCAGCCGCCAGGGTCGCTTGCGTTGATCTTCAGCCCTTCGCCAAAATGAAATGAGTTCACGGCCTTGATGATTAAATGTATACAGGTTACAACCACAAAAATCTCCATCACGTAAGCGGATAACTGTTTTCTTGCGTCCTGGAAAAGCAGCTTTGATGATTTCATGATCGATCATACCTACCGTCACATCACAATCAGTCGCGCTCGATGCATTTAAAAAATATTGCACAATTTCTGGTGTAAGTAGCGCATGATCGGCTGTGGTAAGCAAAACGCGTGTTTGCTCCTTCACTGCTGCCAGCCCTTTTTCAGCACTGCGGCTAGGAGAATTCTCATTGGCGATCCAGACAATTTGTCCGCTTTCGATACGCTTAACCAGTTCTGGGCATTGAGGCAATAATGCTTTGGGTGGGCCGCATAGTATGGTCGATTGAATCATGTGAGTCGCGGCCAATGCATCCAGCACACGGATGATCATGGGCGTACCGCCAACAGGAGCAAACGCTTTACAGGCAACGCCTGCTTTGCTGGCAACCGCATCGTTTGCGGTACGATCTGCTGCAAGCACCAAAGCAGCATATGATGTGTCTTGAGTCACGCTCTACCCCTTGTAATAAAATGTTTTTTCATAAAACCAATATTGCTTATATTGCTTGCTGCCACTTATTTTATTTCCAAATCAAACATGATAAAAAGGCGAGCCGCAGACAGTATAAATAATACGGCGGAGAAGCCGACAAAGTCAGGTCCGATTTAGAAATGGAATTACACTTAAATTCATTACGTATTTTATTGTTCCATGAGAATATTTTTCCATTAGGAGCTACCCGCTACTACGGTATATGCTTGAAACAATGTTATCAACAATTACAAAGCGGAGCATACATGAAACGACACCTTGAAGCACACACCCTCGGTACGGCGTGCAGAAACTCAGATTGCCATAAAATTTAATGAGAGCTGCATAACAGACTACGAGCATGAAACTACTGCTCATCTTTTCCCGTAGCGATCCATGGCGCAGCGCGCTGGTGATCGCGTCGCTGGTACTGGCTGCGGCAGTGGAGGGTTTCGGGTTTTCCACACTGCTTCCGCTGCTGAGCCTCGCGAGTAACCGACCGGTTAGCGAACATTCAGCACTCGGCCAGATAATGGAATCCTTGTTGTCGTTCGTGGGGCTCCATCCGTCCACACCTGTTCTGTTATTGGTGATTCTCATAGCGTTGCTGATCAAATCCGTGCTGCTGCTCGTTGCCAACCGCCAGGTCGGCTACACCGTAGCGCAGGTCGCTACCGATTTGCGCCTGCGTTTGCTACGCGCCTTACTCTGCACTCGTTGGACATACTTCACGAGTCAGCCCGTCGGAACGCTCGCCAACGCAT
The DNA here is from genome assembly GCF_033063275.1 of Nitrosomonas sp. Is37. Lineage (NCBI taxonomy): Bacteria > Pseudomonadati > Pseudomonadota > Betaproteobacteria > Nitrosomonadales > Nitrosomonadaceae > Nitrosomonas > Nitrosomonas sp. Is37. The sequence continues at coordinate 13,477 of NZ_JAWJYP010000030.1, forward strand.
TCGCAACGGAGGCCACACGCGCATCACAAGCTTATTTGGCAGGCGTCACGATGATATCGCAGCTAATTATCGTAGTCACCTATGCAGTCGTTGCCGCAATGACCTCCTCGCCTGCGTCCGTTGTAGCGATTTCACTCGGGATCATCACCGTTTTGATCCTCAGTCGCCTCGTCCGCGTAACACGGGCTGCAGGTGCACAGCAAACGGTGCTGCAAAAAGATGCCATCACCCGTCTCATCGATGTCTTTCGCGGTGTCAAGCTCGTCAAGGTCATGGGGCGTGAGCCGATTGTCGCGCCGATACTCGTAAATGAGACCAAGCAGCTTAACACTGCCCTACGCCGTCAGGTAATCACCAAAGAAGCTGTCGCAGCGCTCCAGGACATGGCGCTCATGTCCTACGTCGCTGTTAGTGTGTATGTGTGCGTCGTAGTGCTCGGCCTTGATCTTTCATTAGTATTCATGCTCGCGCTTGTCTTCATTCGCATGCTGACGAGCCTCAACAAAGCACAGCGACAATACCAGGATATGGCCGAGAAAGAGAGCGCATACTGGTCACTGCTCTCGACCGTCGAGGCAGCTGAGGCCGAGCGTGAAACGATTACTGGCAACAAAATACCGCACCTATCACGCGACATTGTGCTACGCGACGTGGTCTTCGCTCACGACACGTACAGGGTCCTCGATGGTGTATCTTTCGACATTCCGGCCGGCAAGTTCACTGTACTCGTTGGGCCATCTGGCGCCGGCAAGACCACGATTATCGATTTGCTTGCCCGCTTGGTGAGCCCGCAGTCGGGCGACATCTATGTGGACGACGTGCAACTTAGCGAGCTAGATGCGACCACATGGCGACGCATGATCGGTTATGTTCCGCAGGAGACTGTGCTGTTTAATGAGAGTATCGCCCTAAATGTATCGCTCGGTGATCCAGAAATCCGTCGGGCAGACATCGAGGATGCGCTGCGACGCTGTGGTGCGTGGCAATTCATCGAGCACCTGCCACAAGGCATTGACAGCAGTGTCGGCGAGCTTGGTGCCAAACTCTCTGGAGGCGAGCGCCAGCGCATCGCAATCGCACGCGCCCTTGTGCGTCGTCCGCAGCTCCTCATCCTGGACGAACCCACTTCGATGCTGGATACCGCTAGCGAGGAAGCGATATGGCAGATGGTAGCAGGGCTCTGCGGCCAAGTGACAATTCTCGCAGTCTCACACCAGCAAACTCCGCTTTCTCTGGCGGACCAAGCCTACCGGCTCGAGTACGGTCATGTTGTGCTGCTTTACCCAGGTGAAGCGCCACGCGCCGCGACCTGAGCCGTGAGCACACGCAGGTAAGCATCAACCCCGGCATCAATACGAAAATCTTCAGCCCGACGAAGGAGCTTTGCACGGTTCGGGGGTGCCGCGAGAAGCGTGAGAATGGCTGCTGCGAGAGCCTTGTCGTCATGAACCGGCACTAAGGGACCGATTGCTCCTTCTTCAAGTATCTCACGCGGACCACTCGGACAATCGGTCGACACCACCGGACAGCCACAGGCAAGTGCCTCGATCAGCACACCAGGTAATCCCTCCCATGTCGAAGACAGAATGAGCACTGCTGCCTTCGACATCCACGCAAACGGATTGTCGACATGACCCAGGAGCGCGACATCGTTATCGAGTCGGAGCTCATGCACGAGCTTCTCGAGCTTGTGACGTTGACGCCCTTCTCCGAGGATCACCAGATGTGCCGTGCGTACTGCGCGGACCCGTGCAAAAGCCCGGATTAACGTTGGATAGTCTTTCTGTACAGTCAGGCGACCGACAGCAATAATAAGCGCAGCATGGCGGTCGGCGACCCAAGCGTGGTCGACAGACTCCGTGGCACGATGTGCAATGTAAGGACCGACCACGGGATTATAGATAGTTGTGACCCGATCGTCAGGCAGACCGGTAAGGCGCTGCACCTCGCGCGCGACACCCTGGGATACCGCGATAATATGGTCAGCCCACGGGTAAACAACGCCCAGCGTCCATCGTAGTAGCCTGCCGATCGCTTGCTCGAACGGAGGCCACCAACGGATATTACCCGACGGGTAATTGCTCGCACGCAGAACGAGGGGCATGTTCGTCTTGGAGAAACGGCGCGCAAGTGTGACAATCAGATTGATATGACTCGCACACGAAAGCAGCACATCGGGGCGCTCGTCTCGAAGGTAGCACATCAGTGCCGGTATGGCACTGGCGGTGAACAGCCCGCGCAGGTTGATGCGGCGATTGAGCTTCTCGAACAGATGGTGCCAACCTTGCTTAAGCACAACCACCCTCACACCGGAGTGTAGCGCGATGCCAGCGCTCTCGTCGGCGATAACCACGAGATCGACAGCATACCCTCTTTCGGCGAATCCGTTGGCGAGCGTGAGGGTACGCTGCGTAGCACCACCGCCGCGCAGGGAGTAGATGAATAGGGCAATCCGCATGTCAGTTCTCCTCTCTAAGCGCACGGGTGCGGCGAAGAACCGTGAGATAACGTTCTACAGCGACGCCAAAGCTAAATTCCGCTGCTCGTGCGACCGAATACTCGCGTTGTGAGGACGTCGATAATGCCGCTAAGATTGCATCGGCTAGCGCTGCATCGTTTCCAACCGGGACCAGATAGCCGAATTTACCGTCAGCGAGAATCTCGCGTGGACCGCTTGGGCAGTCCGTGCTTACGATCGTGCAGCCGCAGGCGAGTGCCTCGAGCAACACGTTGCTGAAGCCTTCCCAGGCCGATGCGAGTACGAAGACCGGCGCACGCGCCATCCAGGCAAAGGGGTTCTCGACGAAGCCAGGCAGGTAGACATCGGCTTCGACGCCAAGATCTCTGATGAGACGTTCGATACGCGCGCGCTCTTCGCCTTCGCCCAAGATCACCAGGTGCGCTTCGCGCTTCGCACGTACGCTTGCAAAGGCTCGAACGAGCGTCGTGTAATCCTTCTGCAGCTTGAGCTTGCCGACTGCGAGTATGACAGGAGGCGCGCCGGCGACCAACCATGGATGGTCGACAGTCTCACGTGACTGGCGAGCGACAAGCTCAAGATCGAGTGGATTGTAGATCTGGAATATGCGCTCCTCGGGAATGCCGGTCACCGCGAGGAGATCTTCGGCTACTCCGCGGGAAATGGCGATGACTGCTTGTGCGCTGCTATAAGCATGCGCAATCAGCCAGCGCAGCGGCTTCGCAACGAGTGCGCCCCACTTCGCCGTCGCTTGTGTGAGATTGAGATTGGCGGTGATCACGATAGGCGTGCGGGTGCGCGATAGTGCCCGTCCCCATACTGCCGCCAGGTTGGCGGGGATCGAGGTGGAAAGCAGGATGTCAGGACGTACTGCTGCAAGATAGCGGGCCAAGGCAAATAGACTACTCAACACCCACAGCCCCTTGATGCGTCGGATTAGCGGCAAGTGGGCCGCGTGCGGCTCGAGCGTGAACAATCGCGCACCAGACGGGAGCGCAGTGCGGAACGGGCCTTCGCCATGTACGACAATGACATCGACCGCGCAGCCGCGTTCCAAGAAGCCACGTGCGAGCAGCAAACTGCGCCGTTGAGCACCGCCGCCGCTCAGACCGGACAAAAACACCCCAACGTGCAGTAGTTCTCCTCTGTCCATGGTCGTACGTTTACCCTCCGCTCAGTATTTGCACACCAAGTGTACATGGTGAAGAAGTGGCAGTCAGCCGATGCCTGGCAATCAAACCGCATAGTATCCACGGTACCAGGCCACAAATCGTGGTAAGCCCTGGTCGATCGTTGTGGTAGAACGCCAGCCGAAATCGCGTTGTAGCGGCGTGGTGTCGGCATAAGTAGTCGGCATGTCACCCGCTTGCATCGGCAGCAGGTTCATCATGGGGGTGCACCCCAGTGCCTGAGCCAGCACCTCAATAAAGCGCAACAATGGCTCAGGCTGCTGGTTGCCGATGTTGTAGAGCGCATGGGGCACACCTTCCACAGCTGGTGCGGGGCGATCCAGCACGACTAACACAGCAGCTACGACGTCATCGATATAAGTGAAATCGCGCTGTAACTGGCCGTGGTTATATACGTCTATCGACTCGCCCACCAGAATCGCGCGCGTGAATTTGAAGGCTGCCATGTCAGGTCGCCCCCAGGGGCCATACACCGTGAAAAAACGCAAACCCGTCGCGGCTATCCTAAATTGGCGCGCGTAAACCAGCGCCATCAATTCATTGGCGCGCTTGGAGGCCCCATACAGACTCACAGGTGCATCCACTCGATCTTCAACCGCAAACGGTATCTTACTGTTGGTACCATAAACGCTCGAGCTGGACGCATACACCAAATGTTCGAACGCCCCTTCGCCCTGCAAATGGCGTGCTGCTTCCAACACGTTGAGAAAGCCCATCAAGTTGGCATCGATGAAAGCATGCGGGTGCGTGATTGAATGGCGTACCCCCACTTGCGCGGCCAGATGCACGATGCGTCTGGGGCGCAACTGTACGAGTAGCGCAGTAAGCGCTTGCTGGTTGGTAATGTCTACATGCTCAAAGGCAAAAGCTGGATCGACTTGCAACTGCGCCAGCCGTGCTTCTTTAAGCGCAGGATCGTAGTAGTCGTTGAGGTTATCCAAGCCCACTACCTGCTCACCGCGTGCTAGCAGCGCCTGAGCCAGGTGCATGCCAATAAAACCAGCGGCACCTGTGATGATGATGGGGGCGTGCATAATGGTGCGGCTAGCTGCTGCGCCCCCGCCCCACACCGAAATACCGCAATCCGCATGTGCGCACGAAAGCGGGATCGTAGAGGTTGCGGCCGTCGAACAGGGCTTTGTTTTTCAGTGTGGCGGCGAGCCATTCAAAGTCGGGGCTGCGAAACTCCAGCCATTCGGTGATGACAGCAAGCACGTCAGCACCATGGCAAGCTTCACGCGCCGAAGCGGCGAACTCGATGCCATGAGTGGTCTTGAATATCTGACGGGCATTGTCGATAGCGGCCGGATCGTAGGCACGCACACGCGCACCTGATTGAGTGAGCAAATGGATCAGCGTAAGACTGGGAGCTTCGCGCATGTCGTCGGTATTGGCTTTGAAAGCCAAACCCCACAGCGCAATGGTTTTGTCTTGCATGTTGCCGCCAAAAAATGTTTTGATCTTTTCAAACAGAATACCGCGCTGCCGTTCGTTGACTTTAAGGGAGGAACGCAGCAAAAGAGCAGGTTCTGCAATATCATCAGCGAGGCGCACCAGCGCGCGCAGATCTTTGGGGAAACACGAACCACCAAAGCCTATGCCGGCATACAAAAAGTGAGGACCAATGCGTGGGTCCGCGCCTATGCCGTAGCGGACCTCTTCGATATCCACGCCCAGCCGGTCGGCCATGTTGGCCATCTCATTCATAAATGAGATGCGCAGAGCCAGCATGGCGTTAGCGACGTATTTGGTAAATTCGGCCGAGCGCACATCCATCACCAACAACCGCTCACGGTTGCGGTTGAAAGGAATATAGAGCGCACGTAGCGTTTCTGCGGAAGCTGCATCGTTTACACCCACTATGATCCGGTCTGGCCGCATGAAATCATCAACAGCGGCACCCTCTTTAAGAAATTCAGGGTTTGAAGCAGTGCTCACCTTGATGTTTGCACTGCGTTGCTGAAGTTCCTTTTGCAAGGCGGCCAGCACCCGGTCATTAGTGCCTACAGGAACGGTGGATTTGACTACCACCAAGGTGTCGCGCGCGATTTTTTGGCCCAGGGCGCGAGCACAGGATAATACGCCCGACAAATCGGCCGAACCGTCTTCACTGGAGGGTGTGCCCACGACAATGAAGATGAGTGACGCATGGGTCACCGCCTCGTCATAGCTCATGGAGAATCGCAAGCGCCCCGCCGCGCAATTGCGAGTGACCATGGTCTCTAGTCCTGGTTCACGTATGGGAATTTCACTGCGGTTGAGGCGCTCGATTTTTTGGGAATCGGTATCGATACACAATACATCGTTTCCCACATCAGCGAAACAAGCGCTAGTGACCAGTCCAACATAACCCGCACCTACGACAGTAACTCTCATGAGTTTTCCTTTTTAAAGGTTCAATTCCTGCGCAATCTGGATTGAGTGTACATGAGCATGCGCCCCTACGTTGCCAGCAGATCGGTATGAGTGCCACCTTAACCAACACGCCCGACTCGGTATAAGAAAAATATACGCAAAGGCAGATGTGTCGTCAAACATGCTGTTGCATGATCAGGAAAGCCCACAATTCCCCAAACATAACCGAAGCCACTTCGTGCCCCCGCACGGTGATCATTACCTCTCCGTTTCGTCCAGTCTTGAGTGAACTGATTGTTTGCTCCGCCATATTTATTCGTTCAGCTTTTTTGAATTTGCGCCATGGCATGAGGATAGTCGTGATGGGAAGTTCCACCATCTCGCTTGAGTGCGATCTTCTACCCGCGCTTAAACCGGAGAGAACAGTCAACACGAGAGAAACAATCATTGCTTGCCGGACAGAACCGCGCACAATACGCACATCACGCAAGACCGGTAGATCCCGGGTGCTGTCCACAAAGGGTGGTCGTGTAGATACATCGTCAACACACGCGAACCATCCGGGAATTGCCACCAAAACTCGGCGGGCTGATCATCCAATCCACGCTAGAGACAAGCGTTTTCCATTCCAAATCCGCGCAAGATCTGCGACATCTGTCCGATGTGCCCGAAAGAATCAGGCATATAACCGATCATCATTTTCTGACCAAACTTGCGCGCTTCTCGTTCGCCTACCAGCAGGTTGCGAATATGCGCTTCGGACTGACAAGAAACATATCAGGCAAGATATGCCAAGGACCGATCAAGATGCGCCTATTGCGGACATGCTCCTTCAGAGTATCTTCTGCTTCGAGTCGCATCAGCAGGTAATCATTCAGCACGATCGTCTGCCCATCGAGCATGAAGTATTTGTAATTAGGATCCTTCGCAAGCATATCGAGCAAACCGTCCACAAGATAAACAAGTTGCAGGCGAAACTGCTGAAAGGTACGATACCATTCGCGGTCCCAGTGGGTATGAGAGATGACATGAATTGTTTTCATTACATCCTCCTCTTTTCTTTTGGTCAAACTTCGTGCTTCTCCTATAATGGTGGGAGAAACAGTCATCGGCAAGTGATTGTTCAATGGAACCAACGAACGCTGCTCAATACGATCGATTTGAACACAAACCAGATGATAAGTTGCTTAGAAGATAGCTCCTTTATCCCAGCGTCTTCGCGGAATCCATCTAGTAGAACGTTTCCACATAATATTTTCAAAAATACCGTTCAGCATGCGCTCGTCGAAGTCCGGTATTAGCGGCTCACTGCGAGCGATAAAGTTTTTACTGGAACGATCTACCAGCATGACCCTCTTGATCCTTAGCAAATTAAAGTGCGCTCTAGTGCTCATATAGGCTAATATTTTGATATGGCAATAAGCCCAAAGAAACATCATCACAGAGAGCAGAAAATGAAAGACAGAAGACATCCGGACAGAATTATCGCGTTTGTGCTGGCGGGAGGAGAGGGTAAACGTTTAAATCCACTCTCCGCAGAGCGTTGTAAACCTGCTGTTCCCTTTGGTGCACGATATCGAATTGTAGATTTTGTTTTAAGCAACCTGATCAATTCCGGAATAAATTCTGTCTACCTGTTAGTGCAGTATAAATCACAAGAACTCATTGAACACATTCGAAAAGCTTGGGTAATATCTCCCTTACTGCCTAGCCAATTTGTCACAGTAGTGCCTCCAGAGATGCACAAGGAAACCCTGCAATTTAAAGGTACTGCAGACGCTGTTTATCAGAGCCTCAGACTCATCGAATTACATCAACCCGATATTGTTGCCGTGTTTGGTGCTGATCACATCTACCGGATGGATATCAACCAGATGGTATGGTTTCATCGAGAGCATCAGGCTGATATCACTATCGCAGCCTTGCCGGTACCGTTAGAACGAGCATCGAGCTTCGGCATTATTGGTACTGAAGCGGATGGAAGAATTTGCGAGTTTCAAGAAAAACCCGCGGTACCTAAATCTATGCCATCTAATCCCAGCCGAGCCTATGCTTCCATGGGAAACTATCTATTCAATACCGAGGTATTAGTAGAAGCATTACGCGAAGCCCACCGACTTGGCGAGACCGATTTCGGACGCCATGTATTACCGCGTTTAATGACCAGCAGGCGCTTATATGCCTATGACTTTTCCAACAATGAAATACCCGGCATTAAGCCTTATGAGGAAGTGGGCTATTGGCGCGATGTCGGCACTATCGACGCCTATTTTGACGTGCATAAGGACGTATTGGGAGACAATCCCCGTTTCGACGCGTTTAATCCACAATGGCCTATCTTTTCCAGTAACTATCAAGGTCCGGTGGCAAGGATCCTGGGCGGTCAAATTGAAAATAGCTTGTTTGGAGCAGCCTGCGTTATCCATAAAAACACGCGTATTCACAATTGTATCGTGCGCCGCGAAACTGTGGTGGAAGAAGGCGCCGAATTGGAAGATTGCATCATCATGGATTATGTCCGGATAGGACGTAATGCCCGGCTACGGCGCACAATCGTCGACCGACATAACATCATCGAAGCCAACACCCAACTTGGCTTCGATCGGCAAGCAGATAGCGAGAAGTACGTTGTCACACCCAGTGGAATCGTGGTGGTGCCAATGGGCAAGATCAGTTTTTTTGCGCGCGGCTCACGTGACCATGGGCCGGGTTATGCTGAATAACATTTGAGTTCTTATGCAGACATAGAAGGAGGGTGATTATTGATATAATTGATAATATCTCCAACACTGCGAAGATTTTTGACTTCGTCACCATCAAAAGAAACGCCAAATTCTTCTTCTGCATCAAACAGCAATTGGACAGTATCCATGGAATCGAGCCCTAGCTCCCCAAATTGTGAAGCAGTCGTTATTTTGGAAACATCCACATTTTCAACCTTTGAGGCGATAAACTGTATTACTTTCGCTTCAATATCTGTTTTATCCATATTATCCATATCTGAAATTACACCTGTGTTTTAAAGAGTTGTAAAAACAATGCTTACGTTGTTGCCGCCAAACCCGAATGCGTTACACATAGCGGTTTGGACTTTCTTCTGGATTGCCTGATTAGGCGTATAACTGAGATCACACTCGGGATCAGCCTCAGCAAGATTAATAGTTGGATGAATCGTACCACTATGCAGTGTCATAACGGTGGCAATGCTGCCAATCGCGGCCGATGCACCGATAGTATGACCAATCAGCGATTTGGTAGCACTAATAGCAATCTCTTGCGCATGTTCTCCAAAAAGTTCTTTAATAGCTTTAGTTTCAACAATGTCACCCAGTGGAGTAGAAGTCGCATGGGCGTTGATGTAGTCTACCCTCTCTGGTTGCATACCGGCATCTTGAATGGCAGCTTTCATGGCTGATACCTGCCCTTCCACTTCTGGTGCGACGATATGCGTTGCGTCGCAGGCGCAACCATAGCCTGCCAGGTAAGCATAAATTTTGGCTCCACGCCTCACGGCTTCTTCTTCTTTCTCCAAAATGAGTATCCCTGCCCCTTCTCCAATAACAAATCCATCGCGGTCTTTGGCGAAAGGTCTGGAGGCATGTTCTGGATCATTATTAAAGTGAGTAGATAACGCAAACAAGGCTTCAAAACCCGACATGGTCAGCGGCAAGACACAGGCCTCTGCCCCCCCTGCAATGACAGCATCTGCCTTTCCTGTGCGCAAAAGATCAAGTCCCATGCCGATTGCATTTCCTCCCGAAGAGCAGGCCGTACTACAAGTCAGATTAACGCCTTTCAGTCCGTATTTGGTTGCTATCCAGGCGGCTGCAGAATTTGCCATGATCCGGGGCACAGTAAAAGGAGGCATGGATTTATTCTGCAGCTTGCGTGCAGCGGAGGACTCAAATGTGGCAAAGCCACCCATCCCTGACCCCAAGCTCACAGCCATGCGTTGCGGCGCATAACTTTCAAGGCTACCGGCATCTTCCAGCGCCAAACTAGCAGCACGTAATGCTAGCTGGGTAAATCTGTCTGTCTGTTCCACCTGCTTGGCGGACAAAAAAGAGGTTGGATCAAATCCAATTACCTCGCCGGCAATCTGGGAACGTTGTCTGGATGCATCAAAGCTTTGAATGCGGCGGATTCCACTTACACCCTTAACGGCCGCATCCCAGAACTGATCAACGCCAATTCCGATCGGTGAAACAACCCCCATCCCTGTCACAACGATACGCATACAAGATCAGACCTAGGTTTACAAAAGTACATAGTAAATATAAGAACATTCATGAGTAGTGGCACAAAAACTACTGAATTGCCAGCTTTAACGATTATGATTTTATCCCGAGCCGACCTCAATTGCCAACCTTTGACGGATTTACGGTACGCGCTGACTTTGAAGATGGTATGTTTTCCCCGGATTTTGGTGCGCTACTTTTGCGAGGAATTGAAAGGCAATCCGGATTGATTGCTTGTCAGGCAGTCATCAATCGAATCTGATCCTATGATTGGGCTGCTTTCGCTCCCTTTTCCCAAATATTAGTGGGTAATTCTGTTGCCGTAGGGTGCCAATAAGCGAAGCGCATTGCACCGGTATTTTTCATTCGGCGCAATAACGATTGCGCCCTACGCTTACTGCTGGTTTTCGTCAATGTGCCTCAGAATCATTCGTAACTTATGGGAGGAAAAATACTTTGAATTTGCGAAGGTACTCCTCATTTGAATCTAACGTTTGAGCTCAGCTCGCAGCTCGTCTGGGCCATCTGACTTAGAGCAAATTGTTAGTGTGGACCCCGAATTGTTAGCGCGGACCCCGAAATAGCGATCAACTATGTAATTCACTCTATTTTGGTGCGCAACCTTCCACTTCACACTACTCGCTATAGGACGTGGCCTCTTTAGCATTGCTATTACAGCAGAAGCACGGTTAAATCCATAGTAAGATCAGACTCTTTTGGCCACAGCGTGGATATGGCAACTTTGTAGCCACAAAGTCCTTCGCCAAAGTAGGCGCAAGTGATGTATGAATAAGCAACTTCGTCCTTGCTTGATGACAACACAAGAAGAACGGAAATAGTAGCTTCTTCGAGCTGACCTTATTTAAGTACGATAATGATTGCGACCCACGCTTACTGCTTTGGGCTGCCGTTCATATGAAAAATTAAACCTTCATGCAATGACTGGCACTCCGACAATGTATGGTGCAAGACCCGTTGGATACCGTTGCATAAAGAGCGGAAAGTTCTTCTGATAGTTGGGCGTTTTCTCCGCCACTTGAAGCCATGCGTTAGCGCCGGCCAAGACATCACTACAAAAGATGGATGCGTCGATATTTAATACATCGTTCAAAATGTTATTATGGAAAATATTTGTTGTCGAACCTGGTTCAACAAAGAGGATACGACTGAACCCTAACTTTGGATGTTGCGCTCGGCCTTGGTGAAGAACTGCACACCTATAGAAGTAACATGCTTCACCGGAAAGAGTACTTGACCGCAAGCTAAGTACTTGGGCGCAACATACTTATCGAACCACGCGATGTATTTTGATCTTGTAGCTTGGCCGTCTTCAGACTCCATTGCTCCACAAATATCTGGGATGGTCAGGCTAGCGTAAAGTGCAAGGTAGTATGCGTGGCCCTGGACAGCCCTTTGGATCTGATTAAGTAAATCTCGCAATGTCCCCATGGTCTAATTAGAATTAATTCTCTAGAATAACTCAATTTATCATATCAATAATGCGATCTGTTACGTTAAAACTTATGATATTCCCTTATGATTAAAGGTAAGAGTTAGATTTCGTTTTGATTCTAATGAATAAAGTCAGACTCAAGCCTTTTCTCGATGCACATAATAGTACCTGACTAGATTCTGCTTACTGTCAAGTTCAAAACACAGCGGCTGGGCGGTTGCGATGGGTAGTTTCATCACTTGCTTTTGCGACAGGTTGGCGAGTTGCATAATCAAGCCACGTAGTAGATTCTTGTGTGAGACGATCAGTACACGTTTTCCTTGCTGAATCTCTGGCAAAATCGTTTGTTGCCAGAAAGGCTGTGCTCGCTCCACTGTCTGCTTCAAACTTTCTGCCAAGGGCAGGAGCGATTTATCAATGCCTGCATAGCTGACTTGATTGCCTGGAAAACGTGCATCTCTCAGATCGAGGGAGGGCGGTGTGGCTGCAAAGCAAATCTGAGTACTTAATATCGGCCAGATACCAAATTGCCTGATCGCTTCCCAGGGTCGCAGTCCTTCCAATGCACCGTAATGGCGTTCGTTCAATCGCCAGTCTCGTCGAATAGGTATTTCTTCCAAACCCATGGTCGCCAACACGATCTTGAGTGTATCGGTTGCCCGCTTCAGCTCTGATGTAAAGCAGATATCAAAAGTATAGCCGGCTTCCTTAAGCAAATGACCTGCTCGCCTGGCTTCCTCTTCTCCTGCTGGACTCAGCATCACGTCACTCCAGCCGGTAAAATGCCTGTCATGATTCCAGAGACTTTTGCCGTGTCGCAGCAGGACGAGCTTTGTTATTTCCTGTTTTTCACTCACAGGGTTAGTTCCTTGATCCTAGATTCCTCAGTTGGGCGGGATGGAGTGTGTGGTTTTGCGAGTGCAGGGCAAGGCGCAACGATGCGGAATGGTCGCTCCATTCCAAGGAGTTGCAACGCAGCCATGTGCTTGCAAAATCGCGCAATCCGTCCCGAAGCGGAAACACCCAGAAGGTGAGAATGAAATTTATAGGAATGGTTATTATATTCATAATGTTAACATCAAACTGAGCGATCAACTGAGGAATCTAGGTTGATATTTTCTAACGAGATGATGCGGCAGCTTCTTTCCAGATGCGTGCCAATGCATCCCACAATCCTTTGCGCACAGTCTGCAGGTAAAGGGTATTGTCACTCAATCCATGCACAAGACGATCCTGTGCCTTGCCCAAGTTGTGATAAGGCAGACTCATAAAAAGATGATGTGTAGCATGATAACGCAGTCCTACCGGTGCCCACAGGCCCGTGATGAAATTTCCCGGAATATTGATTGAATCAAGATACTGCTCGGCCAGTTCCAAGGTGTGATGACCTGGATTACGATAAGCATGCGCAGCCAATGTGCGCAATGAATTGAGGACAAAAACCAATACGGCAATGATATACCACAGGACCAGTACCTGGTAAGGCAGCATATTGAGGACAACAGCGGTAACAATCGTCAATGCAAACACAAAGGTGGCAAATTCCTGCAGTCGCCAGTGATGATCATTACGCACGGCATTGGCTGCACGTTTGTAATTTGGATTAATCGTCAGAGAAGAAGCTCTTTCCCATACAAGCCTACGCAACGGCGGTATCAAATAGGATAGCGGTGTTAGCAGTAGGAAGCGTGCCACCAGCAGCAGCGGCAGAATGAATGACAGCAGCACATAACGCACCATTTCGCTGGGTCGTTGAGTTGCGAAAGGCAGATATTCCCCATCCATGCTGGTACCGTATACATCCCGTTTATGATGATCGTTATGCACACCATCATAAGTAAACGATGGAATCATCATTGGAATGCCGCAAATCAGGTTCCACACTAAGCGAAATACTTTGAATGTTCCTTTCTTAAGATGAGCGAGTTCATGGATAAAGATGGCCGATCGATAAAAGGCCAATACCGTCACACCACAAGCTAGAATCTGCCAAATTGACAAAAATGAGCTATGCAGCGCCATTATAAATGTTGCCCAGCCGAGCGTGATGTGAAACAAAAAATCCAACCAGTAAATCCAGGGATTAGGCATCATCAGATCGCGCACGAGTGCATGCGCTTCATGCAATGGAAAAACAGGGGGTGTATTTCTGTCAGACATGTTATCTTGTTTATTCCCAGCAAGCAGTAATGTGTTCTATGATGAGTTGGTTGGTGGCGCTATCGGTATGATTGATTTGACTGAAATTAGGGACACCTGGCCAGCCGGCATCTATAAATTCTTGTCCGGTAAATTGCTGTGAATGCGCATAACGCGGGATTACGTGAAAATGAACATCGGGATCAACCATCATCAGCATCAAGTAGTTCAGTTTGTCGTAATTGAACGCTTTTTTCAGAGCAGACTCAATTTGCCCGGTCACTTGATGTAATTCCATAAAGCTCTCTGAGCTCAATTCAGAAAATGCCTTGGCTGGTTCATGTGCGACGAGTACCAGCGCTCCCAAGGTAAGTTGGGCAGGACGCAGCATGACGCTCCAATGGTTATACTGACGGATGACAGTAGCCGGCGCACCAAATTTTTGCATGGTGTCATTAAAAACGGTTATCGCCATAAGCTAGATTGAAGAAGGTAATATATCATCGCCTAGTGCACTTTCCACTTTGTTCACTTTCTTTAGTGCGTCGTCCTCTACCCCAAACAGCGTTTCCGTTCTGCGCAAATCATCAATGAAATCAATTTCACACCAGTTGAATCCTTGTACAGAGCAGGAATTCACTAAACGCTGCTGAGCCAAAGCATCAATAATGGTGAGATACCAGGATTTAAGCTTGGCCGGATCGCGCAATGCACGCTCAACCGCAGCGCGGAAAAGCTGAACACCTTGTTCGCGAAAATAAATCAAACCGATTGATTCAGCATCCGTTTGCTCTGCAGTGAGCACTTTGCTGACATGCCTTACCCATCCTTCAGTGTCCAGCTGCACTTTCATGTCATCTTCATCGAATGCTTGCTTGAAGTCTACGCAAAGCGTAATGGGTGCCATTTCAGCGTGCAGCACACGCGATAATAAATCGGCATCAAACAGTGTATCGCCATTCAGCAAAAGAAAATCATCTGTCATCTCATCTCGTGCAATCCAGCAACTGGCCAGATTATCCGCTACTTCGAAAAAAGGGTTAAAGCGCGTTCTGACTTGCGGATAATCAGCGTAACGCTCCGCCAGTAATGCTTCCACCTTCCCCATTTGAAATCCGACAATCACGGTTATATCTTCGATTCCTGCCCGCAGTAAAGCATCGATCTGCCATGCGATCACAGGCTTATCAAAAACGGGTAACAAGCACTTAGGCGTATTTTCAGTGAGAGGAAGTAGCCGCCGCCCCTGGCCTGCACTCAAAACAATTGCTTTAAGAGGGATTGGGCTTTTTTTGTCAGTCATAGCAATCATTTGACGCGTTATTTATCTTCTTATGATTGGTGGCGTCGGGATATTAATATTAGTGAGCTATTCTACTGGAAAACATCGAACTTTCCTTAATTTGATAACGGTCTTGAGTGCAATTATTGAAGTAGCATTCCGTTCAAGCTCTTCAGCTCTGCGGCGATCTTGCTCACGGCCTTCAAGAAATCATTGACTTCGGTCATAGTATTGTCATGACCGAGGCTTACTCTTACTGCGCAGCGCGCCAGCATGGGCGCAACTCCCATTGCCTCCAGCACATGACTCTGGCCGGGTGTCACACTGGAGCAGGCAGCACCGCTGGCAACAGCAAAACCCGCTTTATCCAGCCGAACAACCAACGTATCCCCTTCAATCTCCGGCAGCGCAAAATAACAGGTATTGGGTAAGCGTGGCGCGCCCAATCCAAAAATAGTGGCACCTAACGCAAGCAGACCTTGTTCTAGATATTCACGCAACTTGGTCAAGCGAGCGGACATTTCATCCATGCGTAATCTAGCCAGTTCACAGGCAGCACCGAAACCGACGATAGCTGGCACATTCTCCGTCCCTGAACGCAGTCCATTTTCGTGTCCTCCCCCATAAATCAATGGCTTGAGGAGTAACCGTTTGTCGATGATCAATGCTGCTGCGCCTTTAGGTCCGTAAATCTTGTGTGCTGAAATGGTCATCGCATGCACTTTCAATTCATTGAAATCGAACGGAATCTTGCCGAATGCCTGAACTGCGTCGGTATGCATCCAGGCACCTTGAGCACGGGCCATATCTGCGATTTTAGCAACCTCCTGAATCACGCCGGTTTCATTGTTTGCTAACATCACCGATACCATAGCAGGCTGGTCTGCCAAGGCATTACTTGCATCCTCCAATCGCACCTGCCCCAATTCATTCACCGGTAGTTGGTGCAACAGCCAACGCTCGCTCGTTCTTCGCGCCAATTCCTGGGCTGGTCGCCTGATACAAGGATGCTCAGTCGCGCTGATGACCACACGGGAAGGCTTTAAATAGTCTGCCGCCCCACGAATAAAAAGGTTGTTTGCCTCCGATCCGCCGCTGGTAAAGATGATCTGTGATGGTTGCACTCCAACAGCCTGCGCGACCTGCTCGCGCGCCTGACTGATCGCACGGCGAGCTGCCATACCGTACGCATGACTACTGGACGCATTGCCATATTCCTGCCGAAAATATGGCAGCATTGCTTCCAATACTTTTTCATCTACTGCGGTGGTGGCATTATGATCAAAATAAGTCTGAGTCATTTATTCTCAATTTTTTCCAATATGATTGGCACGGGGTAAGTCAATACCATAATTTTCCTACTCATGGGATTGTAACGGGACACCCAATATTTCCAGCGCTTTATCGAGCGCTTCCAGTGCTTCTTTATGCTTTCCTTTGTTATGTAAGACTTCACCTTCAGCGCGCAACTTTCTGACCTCGGTTTCTTGCACTTCGGTGATCGCCGGTTTCTTTGCCAAAGCCTCATCAATTTTTCTCATATCGATCGTACAACGATAGGCGTATGCCCCGCTACTAAAGATAAGCAAACAAAGCATAGCGATAAAATGACGCAATTTCATCTGAACCTCCATGTATCCGTGGTTAATTGAACCGATTAAAACCATTTCAATGGATAAAAGCTAAACTTACAAACATTACTTTAGATTCTGGATACGGCAGAAACAATCTACCTTTATCGAAAATCTTAAAAAATAAGCAAAAAGTGCTAAAAGTATACTCTCACATCCTTTCTAAATGGATATACCATTCTGACAGTTACCGTTCGCGATGAGCTATCGAGCCGTCAAGTTACACGAATGCCGGCCTTCGACTGACTCAAGCCAAACGATATATTGGTACCTATGTTATTCCATTTCTAAATCAAAGATGACACGAAGGCGAACCGCAGACAGTATAAATAATACAGCAGGTGAAGCCGACAAAGTTAGGTTTGATTTAGAAATGGAATTACTGGGACGATCTACTAGGCGCTCCTAATCTTGTACTGATAAAATCATCCAGTGCCATAGCCCATTCTTTGCGGGTAAAAATGAAACCTTCGTTGTGCCCGCCCTGCAATGTCAGGAATAGCTTCGGTTCGGCTGCTACCTGAAAGAGCGCCTGGCCGTGCCAAAAAGGCACGATTTCATCTTGCGGACTATGCGCGACCAATACTGGGCAAGTGACAGACAGCAAATAATCGATCGTATTGTATTGAAATCGGGATAGGAGGCGCACTGGCAGGAAAGGATATAATTCTGCTGCCAAGTCAGGCACCGAAGTAAATGCCGATGCCAACACCAATGCGCCAGCATCTTTTTGGGCGGCTAACCAGGCTGCGATAGCTCCACCAAGTGATTCGCCGAATAGCACGATACGAGAAGGCGGAATGGCTTTTATCTCGGTCAAGTATTGCCATGCCGCTGATGCGTCACGATACGTGCCAGCTTCTGATGGTGAACCGCTGCTTTTGCCATAACCACGATAATCGAAAATGAAGGTGTTATATCCCAATCGATAAAACGTCAATAAATAATCCCTTCGATGGGAAATATTGCCCGCATTGCCGTGCAAGAAAAGAATGGTTCCTTTTGCCTCGACAGGGGCAGGTACAAACCACCCATGCAGGGTTTCCTTGTCAACCGTAGTAATCGCCACTGACTCATAGGGAAGCCCCTCCTGGGCGGGCGTAAAGGTAATTTTGCGTTGCGGGAAATAGATAAGATACGATTGGGCAAAAAATACCAATAGCAGCAAAGCTGCATAGCCGGCTGCCATGAAAATAACCAGTTTAAGTAACATGCGCATAATGACTAAATTAACGTAGCATTCTTGAAAGAAGAAAAGTTAATCATGAATCAATGGATCATGTCCTGATAATCAACTCCTACCGTTATAATAGCGTATTATCAATTTCCAGGATTATCAATGAATTTAGATCGCGTCGACTCGGGTCTTGATCTCCCCAATGATTTTAATGTGATCGTAGAAATACCCATGAATTCCGATCCCATCAAATATGAAATGGACAAGAAAACAGGCGCCATGTTTGTAGACCGTTTTATGTCCACTTCCATGCATTATCCCTGTAATTACGGCTATATTCCACATACCTTATCGGAAGATAAAGATCCAGTAGATGTTTTGGTCATATCGCCAGTGCCCTTGATTACTGGGGTAGTCGTTCGATGTAGGCCGCTCGGTGTATTGCATATGACCGACGAAGCTGGTGAAGATATCAAGTTAGTAGCTGTGCCGATTGATAAGCTATGCAGCCTTTATACCCATATCAAATCGGTGGAAGATCTGCCTGAATTCATGCGTGCGCAGATTGCGCATTTCTTTGCGCATTACAAAGACTTAGAAAAGGGCAAATGGGTCAAGATTGAAGGATGGGGCGGTATTGAAGATGCCAAGGCGGAGATCATGGCAGGCGTCAAACGGTATACTTCAGCAAAACATAAGCCTAAATTCTAATATCTTATGCGTGGTGATTTGCGCTACACAGCCAGCCCCGCGGCATAACCTGAAGACCAGGCCCACTGGAAATTAAAACCACCCAAATGTCCGGTCACGTCGACAACCTCGCCGATAAAAAACAGGCCGGGGCGTTTTTTTGCCTCCATTGTCTGTGAAGAGAGTTCTTGCGTATCGACACCTCCTACTGTAACTTCCGCCGTTCGGTAGCCTTCAGTACCTGTTGGCCTGATATGCCAGTCGTTGACAGCGCGCGCAAGTACCGCCAGTTTGTTATCAGACAGTGAACCCAGCGCCCAATTGCACGTCTGCTCATCGCAGATGCTTTGTGCAAGGCGCCTGGGCAGAATTTCAGAAAGTGCGTTGCTCACATGCAGCTTAGGTTGACTTTGCTTCTTCTCTTTGAGAAACCTGAAAATGTCTGTTGCGGGTGCCAGATTAACGATGATTTGCTCACCCTCTTGCCAGTATGATGAGATCTGCAAGATGGACGGGCCACTCAGCCCCCGGTGAGTGAACAACAGCCCTTCGGCAAAGACCTGCTTCTTGTAGCATACCTCCGCCTCGACCGATAAACCACTCAACATCTTGCAGCATTCCAGCAACGCACCATCGAAAGTCAGCGGCACCAGACCGGCTCGTGGCCGAATGACATTCAAGCCGAATTTCTTGGCGGTTTCATAGCCGAAATTGCTTGCCCCGATTTTCGGGATCGAAAGGCCGCCCGTCGCAATCACGAGGGAGGAACAGGTATGATCACCTTTACTGGTTTTGATCTGATAACCAGCCTGGATAGTCTCGATATCGAGCACTCGTGTTGGTATTTCCAGTTTCACTCCAGCTTCGCGAGCTTCCGTCAGCAGCATGTTAATGATCTGCTTGGCTGAATCGTCACAAAATAACTGGCCCAGCTTTTTTTCATGAAAAGCAATACCGTGCCTGCGCACCAAGGCGATAAAATCCTGCGCAGTATATTGTTTGAGCGC
Source organism: Nitrosomonas sp. Is37 (assembly GCF_033063275.1). NCBI lineage: Bacteria > Pseudomonadati > Pseudomonadota > Betaproteobacteria > Nitrosomonadales > Nitrosomonadaceae > Nitrosomonas > Nitrosomonas sp. Is37. The sequence continues at coordinate 33,118 of NZ_JAWJYP010000030.1, forward strand.
TGATTTGCAGAAATGCGGATTTTGCGAAAGATAACATTGGGGGTGGGCATGGATATTGGTAAAGTTACATCGTCCGCCGCCAGAAATACGTATCTTCTCTGCAATCTTTGCCATATGGTCGATCAGCCATACTCGGCGCCCGCGTTTCCCAGCCTGTATCGCACACATTAGCCCAGCTGCACCAGCGCCGATGATGATCACATCGTAGCTATGAAACATGTTTTATATTGTTGATTAAAGCAGGATTTTACTTTTTGTAAGCTGAAACGGCGTGTCATGAATCCAGTATGGAATGTGGAAAGCCTAATGCTAAATCTTGATCAGTGGAACCAAAGCGCCGTTACTAAGACTTGGTTCTGGTCAACGCGCACGTCTGCAAATGCTGCCAGGCGATACCACCCACATGTTTATTTCCCTTCAATGTCGCCATCACTCGGCTATCATCAATCTTCTTAATCATCAAAGCAAATGCATAAACTGGCCCTGTATCGACACTACCTTGACCAGAGGAACGGATTTCTGGATTCGGGGCAACATAATCATAAACTGCATCGGGATTGGTGGGGGAGTTACGCGCATAGATACCCGGCAGGAATCTCGTGTCATATCCATAGATCTCGGATGCGTCAATATCTTGATAGAGTCGATTTCTAAATTGCAACATGCGAATTGACCATCTGCTATCCGCTTGCAGCCTAGCCACAACACAGCGTGCCAGATCAACATGATTTCCTGCGAGCGGTTCTTCATAAATCCACGGTTGCTCTTTCGGCCCTCTGACACTTGCGCATGCAGCTAGGAATACGACCAAAATTACGATCAATTTTTTCATCATAGCATTCTCCCCCAAAATTGTGGAAAGTAACACCGAAACAGAGCTTACCTTCAGATTAGCCCCACGTTATCTAGTGTTTTATCGTGACTGTGGATATCAATGCTTTGAAGGTTAATCCATATTCAATCGGCCTCCCCAGCTATCCCACACCGTTATGGCAGCGGCCATGGCACACCATGGCACATTATGATAGATAATACGAAACAGCGATATTGAGATTTGATATCCTCCATTGGGCACAGGAGGTAAATTAAGAGAAGGCAGATCAGCTACCAATTACTGATATTGCTCTATTTTATCGATACATCGTGTCACTATGCCAATTATCTCTAGAGATGCTAAGCAAATATCCTCATTAAGAAAAGTAGAAAATAACCTGAATTACTGTAATTTTTAGAGCAAAGCGAAGAATTCACCTTTCATTCAGTCAGCAAACCTCACGAGACATGATCACGCTTTGCTGCATAGGGATGCTTAAGAATAAAAAAACAGTCTAATAATAATGCATAGGCATACTCTTTTTATCCCTCAATAGCAGAAGCACTAAAAATAGCTACCATGCGATCTATAATCTGGCTGTCGCGCTAGGAGATACAGCATACCTACTGCAACCCAGATGAAATATCTCCAGAAAGCAACAGTGACATATATGGTTAATATGTCATAAGTATTTCCTTACCAATAAAGGCGAGAATGATAAATTTAGCATCAGCAGTCCTTTACTGAATTTCTTGCCAACTTATCTTCGCTTGCGTCGGATAAATCCATTTTCTTCTGCTGTTCGCAATGCCTCATACCTGCAATGTACATCCATAAATGTAAGAATCCGCTGAAACTCGGTTCGAATGGTTGCAGGAGAGCGGCATAAGTGAGCTGCAAGCACTTTGGTATTAGTTGTTTTCATTTCAAGACATGCTTCTAACAATGTGTATAGCGCTGGCGTAAGTCGCTTGCCTTGACTCTGATCTCTGTCAATTATATTTGCATTCATAAGCAGACCTTTCTAAAAAAATTACATAGGCTAGTCTTAAAAGCGGGAATTCCCGATGGCTAACATCGGAGATTAGAAACTCATTAAGAATCATAAAAATACAAAGCAAATAACAAGCCTGAAAAGATACCTCATCAGTACCTATCTTAGCCAGAATTGCTTCGTTTCAGTTCATGCTTTGTCTGACTCAATCTTAAATTCTAAAAAACGCTTAATTTGAATTTAATGCTGCCTTCTCTTAGAACTTAGCAATAAGTATGCCATCTCAAGAAATATTAATTTATATCATTGTTTTTAAACAGATTTAATTTAGATGATGCTCATCAATCAATCAATGAATCACCATCAACAAATAATTGTGTAAAAAATTTCGACAAAAAATAGAATTTTTTCCAAAATAAAATTATTGGATTGGCACAAACAAGCTCGTATTTTTTGTACCAAAATCTCAGCTTTCAACTTTGGCATTGACAACCAAGTGCTGAAACAATTAGCCTGCAAAATATAAAGAAAACAAGATGCAACGGCACTACCAGAGGTCAGTGCCATCAGCAGTAGTCTTTCCGGCGGCCTCAATACTGCGAAGGAGGTTCATCATGGCGGTCTACATTGTCTTGAATAATTTCACCGATCAAGGAATTCGCAATATCAAGGACACTACCAAGCGGGCAAATGCCATACGAGAAATGGCAAAGAAGTTTGGAGTTATTACCAAAGAGATCTATTGGACGTTAGGAAGCTACGATATCGTTGATATATTTGAAGCGCCTGACGATGCATCCATGGCGGCATTGGTGGCAAGCATTGGTGCCGCAGGCAATGTTCGCACCCTCACTTTGCGAGCTTTTTCTGAAGCAGACATGAACGGAATACTCGCAAAACTGGGATAAGCAAGTAACTTCCCTGCTCTAGGCATCATTACCACGGGGTACGCCCTTGTGGCGTGGCCCGTGCTTCAATTGAGCATGACTTGATAACTTGATTTACCCGGTGCAATAACGCAACAGCCTCATCATATGGCTATTTTTCTATATTCCTGCTATTAAGGAACAAAATTGTATGCGTATGCATTATTGCTTGTCTCTTGGTTATCCTTTACCATCATCCTACAATAAAGCTCAATTATTTTAAGTCGTTTTTCTTCTCTGCTTCTGGCGTTGATCTGTTTTGTCGATTTTTTTTACATATTGTTGCGGCTAGGTAAAGTCTGAAGTTAGCAATGATCAGAGTGTTGCTCATGCACCAAGTTTGGCGCTATCAATTTAGCAGTTAAAACTTTATCTAACCGTTCGATCTAGATTCCTCAATTGGGCACTTTTATCCTGCTTTGGCTGGGATTCACGCGAGTGGCAACTATGTCCCTTACAAAACTACGTGGTAACGTGATTACTCAAACTGAGGAAAAGTTCTAATACAGCTGCCACCTTGGCTGACAAAGTAACCTCGACACTTAGCCTCACTAACGTTACTGTGGTAAGAATCCGGATCTGCATCTTTTTGCAGCGCTAGGAATAAATATTACCCTTCCTCAACATAAAGCAGTTACCCACAACCTTATCCACGAAAATTGTGGATAAGCGTTGTATCGGAATTAGTCCGTTAACAGGAGTTTGCTATAAGTAATATCGATGAGAATTCTTCTATTTAACGTATTATTATCTTTATTAAAGAGGCTTTTATTGAAAGAGATTACGTGATAGGGTTTTATTTACTTGAGCAAATTTTAAATGATGGCAACGATTTATTTGTTTAAAAGATTTACCTTTTAATATCTACTTCAGCTAATTTAACAATAAACTAAGATTGTAATAATTAAAAATGAGACTACCGCTGGCATTTGTAGCGCTTTCAATTAGTATCCTAATTGGTTGTGCAACGCATCAAGAAAAACTACAAGCAAAATATGAGACTGATCTCTGTAGTGTTAAGCAACCTCAATCGAATATCGTAATCAGCCATGTTGATAATCGTGGCGAAGTCGTGCAAGGTGATCTCGTTGACAAAGCTGGATTCAATTACCAAGGAATTGCTTCGGTTCTGGCTGTACCCTTAGATTATTTCCTAAGTCCCCAAAGAGAAGGATGGGGAGCATGCTGCCAATGGGTGCTTGGCTATTATCCTAACTATTATTGTGGTCACCAGTATTGCAGAGCAAACCAAGGATATAACTTGATGGGAGTACTTGGATTAGCGCGGGCACCGGATAGGGAGCAAGCGGAAAATATGGCCCTAGAAAATTGTAAAACTGCTATACAACAGTTCGCTAGCCAAGTCGGCATAAGCCCATCACAGTCAGAACTGCGATGTAAAATCCAGAAATTCGAGTGGTGTGAGTAATTGCGCGTACAAGAACATGCACGTGGCAGATAACTTTACACATCTCTTATAAAACCTAGAATTACCCCTCTTATACGGTACACTACAGAAAAAGAAAGGCTACTTTATATTTTTTCATGTGTGACTTTAATAAAAAAGGGTAGCGCCCCCCTTTCTCAAGATCTGGTATTGATTACGCTAATCCCTAGGGTCTGTTGACATTTCACACGGGTAGCCACAGATACCCGCATGCCATGGCAACCATACTTTCATAATTTCTC
>NZ_JAWJYP010000031.1:0-37493 GCF_033063275.1 Nitrosomonas sp. Is37
TTTTCTTGCCATGATTTTTTCCTCGTAATTCATGGCTATATTGTTTCATTTCTTCATTTTTCAATGCTAATTGGAATTATACAAGAATTTCCTACTCGATTTAAAAGAAATGGTCGATCTGATTTTCTGGTTGGAAGTAAATCACTATCACATCATGTTGCCCATGTCACGTGACAGCGATTGTTGCTGTCGAAAAGATGGGAACTTGAGTTGAGATAGCAATCACGTCGCGTCGGGCAACTCTGACAATACCCTACGATTTGGAGCTATTTGTAGGCTGGATCATGCGCTGAGAACTGGGCTGCAATAGGAGTCGTCAGCAATAGTAAAAAGTGAGAGTGTCACTGAAGATTGAATACAAAAAAACCATGTCCAAGTTTACCGATTTCGCTAGATGAACTAGATAAAATGGATTAATCCTAGATTCCTCTATAAGGACTTCGGTTAATTGGTTGAAAGCACAGCCATTTATCCCTTCGCACCATTCACATACGCTGCTGTCAGGGGATCAGTAGGTGCTTCAAAAATATCGCGGCAATGGCCAAATTCAACCAGATGACCGATGCGTTCGCGTTCCCTGACCCAGAAGAATGCAGCGTAATTAGCGATACGACGTGCCTGTGCCAGATTGTGGGTCACAATCACGATGGTATAGCGCCCGCTTAACCGATTGATCAAATCTTCCACCACACTGGAGGCAATGGGATCCAGCGCGCTGCACGGTTCATCCATCAGTAAAATCTCTGGATTCAGCGCTAGTGCCCGTGCAATGCATAATCGTTGTTGCTGACCGCCCGATAAGCTCAATGCCGAGGTATCGAGTCGATCACAGACTTCATCCCATAAGCCGGTATCGCGTAAAGCCTGTTCCGTGATGGCCTGAATGTCCGCTCGGCGGGTAATGCCATGTTCACGCAATGGCAAAGCAATGTTACGTTGAATAGACAGAGGAAAAGGTGTCGGTTTCTGAAACACCATACCAATTCGCTTGCGCAACTGTTGTACATTGCAGTTGGCATCAAAAATATTTTTGCCATCAATATGGACAGCGCCATCGACACGGCAATCTGGGATCAAATCGGTCAACCGGTTAATGGCGGATAAAATACTGGTTTTTCCGCAACCGGAAGGACCAATCAATGCAGTAATACAACCCCGATAAATATCCAGTGTCACCTTGTCGAGCGCACGTTTGGTGCCATAAAAAAGTGACAGATCCTTGACCTGAATAATAGGTTCGGGGATGCAACAATAAGGACCTGCTTGCAAAGGACCAAGCGTATAGGAACTGCTGTTATCACATGGCAATTGTGTTGTGTTCATTACTTCATCCTAAATTCCTCAGTTGAAGACTCCTAAATCGCTCAAGAACCCTATTGATTAAGGTTCTTTGAAAGATCCATGGCATTACCAATCAGATGAGATTTTAGTGAAACAATCAAAATCTGCTGAAAGTGTTGCCACACCTTGCTCTCAGCTTATTTACTGTAACTGAGGAGCAGTTAACATTTTTGGCTGTGAACCGTTGATAGTATTAGATTACAGCTATTTTCATTCTAAATTCCAACTGAGGAATTTAGGTTCATGAGTTTCAAGATAGGCAGTCATATCAGATTTTGATTTCATTCTGTCCTCAGCTTTTTACGCTGCCAAAAATGGGTAAGTTGTATGGCTGCTATATTGATCACAAGCAACAATAGGATAAGCACCAGCGCTGAAGCATAAGCGGGCGCATCACCCCCCGGTACATTCATCGACAAATCAAAAATATGCAGCGCCAGCACACGGCCGGAATCCAGCAGCGATTCAGGCATACGATCGACATAGCCACTGGTAAACAGCAGTGCTGCCGTTTCCGCAGCTGCCCGCCCGATTCCCAGCAACAATCCTGCCGCCCAGGCTGGAGCCGCTATTGGCAGCAACAAATGAAATAATATGGCTGCCCGCGACATACCCAACGCAGCAGCAGACATTCTGTAACTCTCCGGTACGGCACGCAATCCCGCTTCCGCCGTACTCACTAGAATAGGTAATAACATACACGCCAAAGTCAGGCCACCGGATAAAATGGAAAACCCTAGACCCAGATAAATGCTGAAGAAAGCATGCCCAAACAAACCGAATACGATGGAAGGCACCCCTGCCAGCACCTGCAAACTGTAACGCACTAAGCGGCCGAATAGACTCATGACAGGAATAAATTCCGCCAGTAACACGGCGGTTGCCCAGCCGAGCGGTACTGCGACCAGCAGCGCAATCACTAAGACTAGCAAGGTGGATACCAGTATGGATCCAATACCGCCTGAGCGGCCTGCATCACGCGGTACATCAATCAGAAAATCCCACGATAGCAGCGCGCTGCCACCCCGGATCAGATCGAGCAGAATCCATAGAAACACACCACTCACGCCCAACACTACGAGATAAATCAGCAATTGGACGACACGATCACGCAGCAAATGATTAGGCTTGCTCATAACGGTACTGGGCTTATTCATAGTGAGTGCTCCTTTCCAAACCAGCCTGCCAAACTCGTCAACACCATTACAAGCAATAACAGCAGCAAACCCGAGACAAACAACACCGCACGATGATTCCCCATGGCATAAGCCATTTCCAACGCAATATTGGCAGTGAGGGTGCGAATGGGTGCAAACAAGCTGTCTGCATGCTGCACCACATTACCCGCCACCATCACCACTGCCATGGTCTCCCCCACTGCACGAGCGGCTGCAAGCAAGCAGCCTGCCATGATTCCTTTACGTGCTGCAGGCAGAACCACGCCATAAATCATGCCCCAGCGCGAAAAACCAAGCCCCGCTGCTGCTTGCAAATATTCGTCAGGAACAGCGGCAAGCGCCACATAGCTTGTCAGTGCCAATGTTGGCAAAATCATCAGCGTCAAGATCAGTATCGAGGTGAGCAAGCTCGCACCGGGTGGCTGCCATTGATTGATCATTGGCACCAGCGTCGTCAATCCCCAGAAACCAAATACTACGGAAGGAATACCGGCCAATAATTCAATCAGTCGCCGATAGAGCATGGCAACAGCAGGTGATGCGTAATAAACCATGAACAGCGCTGAGGCGATACCCAAAGGGACTGCTAGCAAAAGAGCACCGCTACTCGCATAAAGAGTGCCCATCACCATCGGCACCAAGTTATATTGATCTTCCAGGGGATACCAAGCCTCATCACTCAAAAAACGGAGGGGCGCGATATGTTGCAATGCTGGCCAGGATTCCAGCAATAAAAACAGCAGGATCAACACTATGATGAGCGCTGCCATCCCTGCGGCTGCGCGCAATAACCCGCACAGCCAGCGATCAATCGATGCTGATCGGAACAAAATACTGTGCTTCCACCAAATCATGCGCTTGCTCCGTTCGCGCAAATTCGATGAATTGTTTGGCCAATTCTCTGGGTGTCTTGCGGGTGACCAGGTTGAGCGGACGGGACAAGGGGTAAGTGCCGTTGCGCACGCTGGCAACCGATGCAGCTACGCCATCCAGGGGGAGCAGCTTGATGGGTACACTATGTTGTGCAGCATATTCTGCGGCGCCAATAGAAACATAACCGATTGCATGAGGATTACCTGCCACGGTCTTGACCCCTTGCTGATTGTCGCCGATGACGATGTGCGGCTTGATAGCGCTATTTTTTAACTCAAAATGGGACAAAAACAATTCCAGCGTGGAGCGCCCTTCCGCCTTATTGACCACGGTGATGCGCGCATCCTTTCCGCCTACTTCCTGCCAGTTGGTTATTTTGCCTGTGTAGATATCGGTAATCTGTTGGCGAGTCAGATTAGTAACAGGATTACTGGCATGAACAATGATCCCTACCCCATCCAGTGCAATGGTAAATGCCGGTAAATCCTGCTCATCCGACTTCATGGCGCGCGACACCATGCCAATATCGGCGATGCTCTTGCGCGTATCGCTGATTCCGCGCGAAGAACCACCCGTTTGCACATCTACCCGTACACTAGGATGCAGCGATTCAAACCGCCGCCCCAGCTCAACGGCCAACGGTGCGATCGTGCTTGACCCGGTCAGCACCAGTTTGTGTGAGGTGGCTATGGCAGTAGCGCTCAATCCCGCTAAAACCAGCGTCACAATTGTGATCCAAACTAATTGCCTTAAACATCTCATGATTGACTTCTCCTACGGGCATGATAACGCTCTACCCAGTTTAGCAAGTATGGCGAAATATGCTGGCGTTTCCATTCCCCGGCAACGTATTTGTTGGCTTCCGACCAAGTAGGGTAAGTATGGATTGTGCCCAGAATTTTATTGAGACCCAGGCCATGTTTCATGGCGAGGACAAATTCTGCCAATAGATCACTGGCATGCTCACTGACGATGAGCACGCCTAAGATTCGGTCTCTACCCGGTACTGTCAATACTTTAATGAAACCATGCGCAGCTTCATCGGCAATGGCACGATCGAGTTCTTTCAATTCATAGCGCGTAACTTCATAAGCGATGTTGCGTGCTTTTGCGTCTTGCTCGGATAAGCCAACACGTGCCACTTCTGGGTCGGTAAACGTCGTCCATGGAATTACGGAATAATCGACCTGGAAGCGTTTGACATGACCGAACAGTGCATTGACCGACGCATACCAAGCTTGATGTGCAGCTACATGCGTGAACTGATAAGGCCCAACTACATCGCCACAGGCATAAATATTGGGGTAAATCGTCTGCAACCAGCCATTCGTCTCGATGGTGTGTCTCGGAGTCAACGGAATACCCAACCCCTCCAAGCCCAGTCCTTCCGTGCGTGCAACCCTACCGACCGCGCACAGTAAAGCATCGAATGGCAATGCTTCCTCTTTACCTGTTTGATTACGCACGATCAGTCGTTGCTCGTCGCCATTTCTTTCACAACGCACTGCTTCCATCTGTGCTAGCACCCGCACCCCATCCGCTTGCAGCACCCCTTCAATTAGCGTGACTACTTCTTCATCTTCACGCATCATCAAGCGATCGCGCTCGACTTGTGTAACTTGGCAGCCCAAACGAGCGAATGCTTGTGCCAATTCACAACCAATTGGCCCCCCACCAAGCACCACCAGCCGTTCAGGCCGCTGCGTGAGTGACCAAATGGTTTCTGAAGTGTAGTATTTGACTTGTTCCAATCCCGGAATAGGCGGAATGAACGGGCGAGCACCGCTTGCAATCACTATCGCGCGCGTAGTCAAGGTTTGCCCATTTACCGTCACCGTCCAGGGTGAGGTGATGCGCGCTTCACCCTGTATCACCTCCACGCCTAATTGAGTATAGCGTTCCACAGAATCGTGCGGCTCAACGGTATGGATAATGCGCTGGACACGCGCCATAACATCACTGAAATCATAGTCGAGCGCTACTTGGTTTATGCCTAACGATTGAGCATTTTTTGTCTGCTTGACAAAATTAGCGGTACGAATCAATGTCTTGGAGGGAACACAACCATAATTGAGACAATCGCCACCCATTTTGTGACTTTCGATCATCGTTACCCTGGCGCGCGTGGCAGCCGCGATATAGGATGTCACTAATCCTGCTGCACCTGCGCCAATCACCACCAGATTACGATCAAACTGGACTGGCCTGGGCCAGCGCGCATAGAGCCGCCTCTGTTTGATGATACCCAGTGCCCACCGGGCCAACCATGGAAAAATAGCTAGCAGCAAGAATGAGCCGATCAATGGGAGTGACAAAATATCGGATAGACTGGCAATGGTAGCAAGCTGGGTACCCGCATTGACGTAGACAGCCGATCCAGCCAGCATGCCGATGAGACTCACCCAGAAAAAAGTACTAACACGAATTGCCGTCAGCCCCATCAGTAGGTTAATCAGAAAGAAAGGGAAGGCGGCTACCAAGCGCAATGAGAAAAGATAGAAAGCGCCATCCCGTTCAATTCCCCGGTTAATCACTTCGAGACGATCGCCAAAATGGCGTTGCACTATATCACGAAACAGATAACGTGCTGCCAGAAAAGCAAGCGTAGCACCGACAGTGGCTGAAATCAGCACAACCGGCACCCCTATCCAGAAGCCAAATACCGCCCCGCCTGCTAACGACATCACGGTGGCACCCGGTAACGAAAGCGCCGCCATAACAATATAGGTTATGGCATACAGACTGATTAGCCAAATTGACTGTTCCTGATAGGCCTGCACAAGCGCATCATGACTCGCCTTGAGGGCTTCCAGACTAAAAAAACGCCCTAGATCAAAGATGAAAAATAATCCGATCAGCACCAATAGAAGCCCGAGTAACCACCAGCGTTTATTCATCTTCTTCTCCTGGATTATTCCGATAACTTCAGCTCACTGCACGAAGCTCCAAAACGGAAGCAACTGTAACAGCGATGATGTTTCATGCTGACCGGAACTTGCAAACTCTCTGTAAGCGTTTCAGCCAGCGCGTAGTCGGGATCATCATCCACCAGCGTACAGGCATACACCTGCATTCTGCCATTGATTTTGACGATCATTCTACTGAAAGCACACATGAACTGTTGGCGAGTCTTTTCAGTTTGGTAGGTGGTCATGCAGTGCGTAGTGATTTGAGGAACGATGATATTTGCTGCTGGGGGATGAAATTCCGGAAATTCAATACGCGGCAGATCACCTGGTAAACCCGCTGCTTCAAGTATTTCGCTAAAACGCCTAGCCACCTCATTCGCATCCACGCCAGGAATTACGTGACTTGCAATGAATAAGGAAAAACCCTTCTGATAAAGTCTTCGCATTCCTTCCAGCGTACGGGCAAACATACCCTGCCCCCTGCCCTGATCATGCTGCGTTGCATCGAAATGATCGAGGCTTACCCGGAAATGCAGTGGGTGAGGCCGTTTGAGCAGCGGCTCAAGCTGGTAAAGACGTTTGATCAGCGGTTCTGTCGCATTGGTGAGCACCAGGCAAGGCCGATACTGTAACGCAGCATTGAGTATGCGCACGATATCCTTGTTGATAAAAGGCTCACCGCCGGTAAAGGAAAACTGCCGTACACCGAGCGATACAGCTTCGTCGATAAATGGCTGCACATCATCAAAGCGCGCTAATTGCAGACGGTTATCGCCAGGTTTTGAGCCTTCAAGGCAAAAAGGACAAGCCAGATTACAAGCGGTGCCGGTATGGAACCAGACTTCTTCCAGTCCATGCGCTTGGATGAACCCGCGCGACTCCCCTTCCGGTGTGCGATACCATAAATCAGATCGGTCCGTGCTTGGGGTTGAGCTGCGGATAACCTTTGTGTCCATGTTTTAGCAGCATCCACTGCCTGCTTTTCCGCTTATTGCAATTGCACCATCATCGAAAGGCAAGCCCATCCCACAACCAGGGAAAATGCCAAAATGGCGATCAAAATTGCCGTAAAAATCAAAATGTTCTCTAAAGCGCGTGTCATGCAGCATGCGCAGAGTATTACCACAAACAGGAAACTGTCGACCTGCCTCGATCGCATGATGTTTGTCCAGGATGAACAAATGCGGATGGTGCGGAATCGTGCCACGATACACGACTGATTGACCATGATCCTCGCAAGCAGGCTCCAGATTGTCCAGTTTGAACAGGCGATAAGTCGCAGAATAGAAGCGGATATTGCCGGTGCGCTCAGCAAGCTGCGCATTGCCAATCGTCACAGACTGGTCATCCACCAAGCGTGGATCAATAAAACCACATCGGCGAGCAAGCTGCAGAAAATCGTTCCAGTACAATGCTCCGCCCAGGCACTCCCCGTACAAAACAGGATCACGCGCCAACACGGCTGGAATGCGTCGATCGCTATAGACATCCGAAAAATACAATTCTCCGTCGGGTTTCAGCACTCGCCAGGCTTCGCGTAATACTGCCGCTTTATTTGGTACAAGATTGATCACGCAATTAGATACGATTACATCAATACTGGCATCGACCAGTTCCAGCTCATGCAAGCGCTCGATATCACCATGCAGGAAGCGCGCATTACTCTTAGCATAACCAAACGCCTGACGATGATAGTCTTCATACCTGCGCGCCACAGCCAGTTGCTCTTTAGTCATATCCACGCCAATGACCTGACCCTGTTCTCCAACCAGTTGAGACAGCACATAAACATCCCGCCCAACACCACAACCGAGATCAAGCACTGTCAAACCGTCCAACAACTGCGGCAGCACCAGACCACAGCCATAGTAGCGATTCAACACTTCACTATGAACTTTTGCCAGCAAGGGTTTGACATATTCGGGTAAGACTGCATCCGTGCAGCAAGCATTGGTTTGCAGATCAGCAGAACTGGTCAGCATTTCACCATAGTATTTCTGAACGATTTCTTGCATGAGATTTCTCCTATTGTAAAAATTATCAGGAACGGCGAGCGCGATACTGTTCTGCTAATTTATCAGGTGATACGCCGCATGCAAAGCGGATTGCCAATTGTCGATTGTGCCAGGTGCGCCGCCACCAGCCGTCACGCTGCCAGCGACGTGGATCAACCCATAATGGTTCCAGTAATGGTTGAAAATGTCCCAAACGACGTAGTCCTTGCACCAATGACACTTCCTCAAACAGCGACCAGGGTGCATGCCCTCCTATTGCAAAATAAGCATTCCGTTTGACAAAAATTCCCTGGTCACCATAAGGCACTCCAAAACGGCTGCGCAGAGCAATAGCAGGCTCCAGTATCAATGCTGGCCAGGCGCGTGGCGCGTCAAACTGAAAACGGAAATAGCCGCCAACTGCACCTTGCGCAAGCGCTTGAGTCATCGCTGTCAACGGATCAGGAGGCAGGCGCAGGTCAGCATGCAGAAACCAGAATACCTCCCCTTGAGCCAACGCCGCACCCTGCAACAACTGCCGTCCACGACAAGGTTCACTGGCTACCCAGCACGCACCGTGCTGGGCACACATATCGCGACAAGTTTGACTATTCGCACCATCGACAACGATGATCTCCGCGGGGTGATGCGGCAATTTTTGTAACTGTCCAAGTAGCTGTGCCAGCTTCTTTTCATCGTGATAACACGGAATGATGACGCTAAAACTGAACATGATGGATTTTCAAAGTGTAAGCAATAGCACATGCTAACGCATGGAGTTGGCGCCGGGCTGGTCGGGCATCATGTTGTAATAATGTGATTAATTCCAAGCAATCTTCTAGCTCATCCACATCAGAACGTTGCTCCAATACCGCAACCGACTGCCCGTTGCAACGACAGCAACTCATCAAGGCTGCGCCCAACTGGTCAGTGCTCCACGGCAGATCAGCCAGTACCGGCCAGGGAGTGCAGCTAGCCATCAAGACAACCCCGCCATCTGTTGCCGGTATCAACACCGTATCATGATGCTGCAAGGCAGCGCGGCATGTTGCATAATCAGTATGTGCCAGTATTGGCGCATCACTACCGATATAAACCAACTGCTTCAATCCCTCGTAACGTAACTTGCTATCGAGCTCATTGAGACGCTGGCCGAGGTTGCCGATTGTTTGTGGTTGTATCCATACCGCCATGGAGGATGGCAACAAAGTTGTTGCCCAATCATGATCCTCCTCCGATGCGGGTGCAATCACTACAAGACCATTCCAATTCTCCGCATCTTCCAGGGCACAGGCCAAAAGTGCTTGTGCGATCTGCTGTGCTCTTTCCATACCCAAGCTATTTGCCAGACGCTGCTTGCCAACCCCCAGGACAGGTCGTTTGCAAACCAAAACCAGTGCCATTTCATCCATCATAATTACTGACGATGAATTATTGTTCACTAAACCAGATATCTCCATACCAGGCTGTTGCCGCACCACCGGTATTATCCGTATCAGTCATGATGGCTACAGCATCAACCTGGGGTGGTTCTTCACCAAACAATAATCGATAATCATCACGCACATTGCGGCGCTCGCTGACCCATTGATCGATCCGCTTGGAACCAGATTCTACAGCGATCATGCGTGCATTACTTGTAAAGGCGTTAGGCCAGCTACTCCCAACTGGCTGCCTATTCGACCACACATAGTTGATGGCGCGAGTACGCCAGAACGCTAAGCCACCTGAAAACACGACATAGATTCTCACTGGATAATCATCACCAGCCCGGGTGCGCTCATTGTTACCTACTAATATGTTATCAATCTTCCAGCTCCAGTTAAGGATGGGTGTCTTGCCAAGATCGATATTTATCTCGCGATAAAGCCCTGAGGCAGCAGCCTTGCTATCAGCATGCAAAACGATTTTTCCATCATTGTTTTTAAGCGCATAACGCGTTTTCCCAGCAAATACTTTCGAGTGCCAACCACTCAAGTCGCTTTGGGAAAAACGGGCAATATCGACCCGTTCACTCCCTGCCCATGACAAAAGCGGAAGACAGACAACCATCCAGTACAGGAATTTTTTCATATTAATCACCATTTGATGCAATCTTTATCTTCCAATAGATAAAGATTGATTAAAGATTAATTCCAATACTCATTACATGAGTACTAACGTAATCCCTCTGAATGATCGTTGCCAGCTTGCTTATTCTGATCGACGGATCATCAATAGCTACTTCCATCCTTCTGCTCTAAAGTCATCACTCAACTTATGCTTGAGTATGCCCATAAGCCAGGTTTTAACTGAAAACTGATGAGAAAAAGTGCTTTGTGCACTCATTGCTGCCAGCAAGGCTTCTTGAACAGATCTTCAGCAAAATGATTATCTTTTACCCTCATAATGCAAACTGGAGAGATAATTACCATATTCTTCCAGCCAGCTCTGCTCATTCATATTATTTTTTAACCATTACTGATATTGCTTTAGAAAAGTTGCTTAACCAAAAATTCCAAGCAAACGAGATTTCAAACCAAATTTTCATTTTGACTCTATTTGCGTTAAATGTGGAAAGGATACTAGATTTTTACAACTAATTAAATTTATTGATATTTATCATGAAGCCTACGGACTTTCAAAAATGACTAGCACAATCTGACATGTTAACGCCTTCTCAACGGCAACGCGCCTTGAATGCGCTCTCCACTTCCAATATTGGCCATGCGAGCTACAGTCTTATCGAGGAACGAATTGCTAATGAGAGAAAGTGCCCTCGATCCTCGTTGTCCGTTCTCGTACACCTAGAAGCACGCAACATGGGGTAGCGAATGGTCTCCAGCGTTCCCGGTGCACTCATTGCGGTCGCACTTTCAACGCGTTGGCAGGCACGCAAATGGCAAGGCTTCTCAAGAAAGAAAAGTAGTTGGATTATGTACAGTCTATAAAAGAGGACGGGAGTATTAAAAAAGTGGCTCAGCACGGCATCATCCACTCGTCTACGGCATTTCTGCTTGCGACACTGGTTTCTGAAAGGATTCATGACTGACAAAGCATCGGTGTTGTCTGGTATTGCGGAGGCAGATGAGACCTTTTCCCTAGCGTCATTCAAGGGTCAGCGAAAACTGTTTAGTCCCACGGTATGCTGGAAAGGGTCAACGTTAAATCGTTCTGGCTCTTTTGTCCATATTTTGCAAATGTATTCGTAAGGCGTGAGGCCCTTGAGAGTTTTCAGTCGTCTGGAGAAGTTATATGCCGTCACAAAAGTATGTAGGTGAGCCTTCAACTGGTCATGTGAATTATAGTAATAGCGTTTCACAGTCGCTTCTTTGATAGCTCTATCCATGCCGCTCGACCTGTCCGTTTGTCCAGGAATGTTTTGGTTTCGTGAGCCGGTGTTCAATGCCGTGTCCATGACAGCAAAGATCGAACATATGCGTGATCCACTGTGCTGTCGGCCCGTTGCGGTAGCGCGGCGGGTGACAAAACTGGCTGCCGTTATCAGTCAGGATCGTATGAATTTTATAAGGAACGGCCTGGACCAGGTTGCGCAGGAAAGCCGTCGATATTTTCCTGTCTGATTTATCATGCAACTCCACATAAGCAAACTTCGATGTGCGGTCAATAACCACAAACAGATACAGCTTGCCTTCCTCTGTGCGCACTTCAGCCAAATCGATATGAAAATAGCCAATCGGATAGTTTTTAAATTTCTTCTTTGCAGGCTTATCACCCTCGACATTCGGCAACCGGCTGATGCCGTGACGCTGGTAACAGCGATGCAAGGTCGAGCGTGACAAATGCGAGATCGTGGGCTGCAGCGCATAAAGACAATCGTCCAGAGGCCAGAGTGTCTGCCGCCGAAAAGCCACACACATAGCTTCTTCCTCTGGCTTCAAAACCGTGGAGGCAGGCTCCTTCGGTCCCATTGGCGCATCATGGACAAAGTCACGCTTGCGCCACTTGGCTACGGTCTTGGGATTAATACCGTACTGCTTCGCCAGAACGTTCAGGCTCTCTTGACTATGTTGTATCGCTCGACGCACTGCCTCCGTCGTGCGGGCGCTTCCATGCAGAATTTGTCCCATAATTCCTCCCTCAGTAGCTGGGGGTATATTACACCACCATACTGCGGGACTAAACACCTAGATACGATAGGATTCACGGTATGATCCATCTGCTTATCGCACGTACTTTATTCTTTTGATCTGGAATCATGATATAGGCTCCTTTCGATGCAAAGCGTTGCCCAGGCCCTAAGCCGAGGGTTGGGTGCGTTCCATTATTGAGATTGCTTTCTGCTTCACTCTCAATAAATTCACTAAAATAATCACGAAAAAAATCACCCCGCATGCTTCGCATACCATAATCTAATAGGGTCAGCATGTAGTAGGTCTGAAACTGTAAAAGGGGGTGAGTGATTTCTATACGGTTCGAGCGCATCCAGGCACGAACTCTAAACGCTCGCGGATGATATGCCGTGGGTAATTCATAGGGATAGGTAAAAATCACACGCTCGTTTTCTGCCTGATTTCCTTGCTCCTGCCAACTATCCAACGCATTGGATGGCAAAGCAATCACACTTATGTCAGGGAGATGTTTATTGAGTACTGAAATAACCTCTGGCGTATGTTCCCCAGGCCAGATAACTAATGCATCAATATCCCCGTGACGTGTATTGATTCTGTCAATAACATCAGTGAAAGCAGCTTTGCTCGATACTTCAACCGACTCGAGTCGATGCGAAGGATTCCTTTGGTTAACTGCTGTAGCAAAAGCTTGTGCAGGTATCCTGCCATATGGATCTGTAAAACTAATTTGTACCATTGTTTGTGGCACTGGACTTTTTTCATCCAGATACCTTGCTAATACTTCTGCCTCCAGCTCCAGTCCACGGGAAAAATAGAATGAATAAGTATTCTCTTCATTGGTGGTTTGAGGTAAGTCAGTATTTGGGAACAGACAAGGCATTCGTTCTTTATCGCAAAATTGAGCGATAGGCGACCATAAACCGTTAACAAATCCACCTGCCAGAACAAATACAGGCTGATCTTTATATGCCTTTGCTAGCTGCTCAGCCCATGTGTCGGGTGTGCCGTGTAGTGTCCATACATGCAATTGCCAGCGACGATAAGAATCGACAAAATCTGAGTGATTATATGTAGAGAAATTTCCCTTGCTAAGATCATTCGCTAGAGCCAGATTGAACCAATCGAAATAGCCACGAATGGTACTGAGCACAGCATCGCGAGCTGCCGGATCACTGGAATCATTCACTATCGTTGCAATGTGTACTATCTTGGAGTCAATACCAGGATCGTGTTCAACTGATAAAGTCTTCAGGTAGGCAACCAAGTTTGCCATATCTTGATCCGATAAATTATAGCGAGGCATTACAGGATCAAGAGTATAGTCTCCTGGATCTACTCCGCTACGAATGGCTCTGGCCAGAGATTCGTCGGTATAGGCTGGTCGCATGCGCGGTTGACGCATGCGAGTCACAAATTCTGGAGATCTGATTTCATGAAATAATTTGGAAAAGATTCGATTGCGATTTAGCTCACGAGGCGCAAGAAGGATCGGTCCTGTAACAGGCAGGACATATTTTCCCCCTTCACTAGATCCCATCCCACTCAACCGGTGACATTTAACACATGCGAATTCAGGGCCAGATACTTTCACATCTTGATTCGTCACGGCCTCAATGGGTTGATTATTAGTGGTAAGTCCCTTCAGGTAGATTAATCTACCCGCCTCTACATCACCAGTTAAAATCTGATTTTTTGCGATTAGACTTCGCCCTGGTATAAAAATGACAACAATAATCAATAAAGCAAAATAGACTGCAAATCTTGGGTGTGATTGAAAATTCATGAACGAAGATTATAAGCAATGACAAAGGAAGCAAATTTGAGTCATGCAAGTTTATTTTATTATTATATTCCGCGCTCAATAACAAGCTTGCTAAAGTGACTCATCAATTCATCGACACTCAGAAAACCCTCAATTCGACTCCACTGAGCATCAGGATGTGCTCTGAGGAAAGTGTAGGTCAAGTGATTCATTTTATTGGAACCTGGATAAAGGGCACCGAATGCCTTCATCAAGCTGCGAGTAGCTTCATTATTACCAGTAAGGAAAATCCAGTTTTTCCCCGCATTATAACGTTTAGCATAATCTGATAGCTGTTGCAAACTATCGTATTCCGGATCAATGGAAATAGAAATAAGCAGATAGTCTTTGCTAATTTCGCTTAATCGATTTTGTGCTTTAGAAAATGTGGCGCTCAGAACCGGACAGGTAGTTGAACAAGTGGTATAGATGAATTGAAGCATAACCGGACGAGGCTGTGCCAATAGTTGATCAATTTGAATTTCCTGCCCCGTATTAGACAGGAAACCTAAGGCAGGAATGTGATACTGTGCATTCGTGACCGTGTAGCGACTACTTGATGGGGTGCCAACCACAGTTCGAAGTGTATTAGAATTTTTTCCATCATGTGAGAGTGCATGAACAGAAAACATCATCGCACCCATTGCCCAGGTAAGAATAACTGCGATGGTAAGTATCCAAGTTTTGTTTTTTTTCTGAAAAATCATTCTTACAGTCATCTTGCGTCTGAGTTGGTTCACAACCACTGGCCGTGAACCAACGTGCTTCAAATGTTAATGGGCTGACCAAACTGCCGTGTCATGATGAAGCGCATCACCTGTATACAGCCTTAATCGCGCAGGTGGATCATAATTGAATGTGACCACAACATTGTGTTTAGCAACCCCTTTTGTTGTAGCATTTTGTGATGGTAATGTATTTCCAAATTTCATGAATTTCGTCGCATCAGAATTGTTCCACATTGATTGTAGTTTATCCATTCCATACTTTTTTCCAGGCGTAGTCAAAGGACGAGGTGCATCTGGCAACATTACAGGTCCGCCTGTTAGCCACCAATGGGCGCGACCAAAAGTGAACCAGGGACCTGAGCCACCCACCGGTAGGGTATTATGGAAAGTATTTTCCCAGCCACGCGTCCCGCCGAAATCAACGACGATAAATGCTTTTGGAAAGTAATCAGCATTCAGAAGCTCCATTTTCACAGTTTCCCCTCGCTTCTTCCACTTATGCAATTCTCTCTGCATATCTCTCAGCGTCCCATCATCTTGGCCCTTGATCTGTCCGTAGATGGTATTGTTAGCAAAAAACAATGTCATGTCTGCATCGGGGTCAGCCTTGACGCCTCGAGGAAGACGAGTTCTGTGCTGCCAATCATCAAATGACTGCTCGGCTTCTGTCACTAAATTGCGTAATTCTTTGCCGCTTGCACCAGCAGCAATTTTACGAAAAGCATTCCACATGCGCTTCTCAGGTGCCAGATCACCGATCATATTAATTGCATCCAGTTTGGCTGTTTCACTGGCGCGCGGATCTTCACCAAAAACTCCGATCTCAAACGCATTACGTGGATTACCAATAAGTTTTACATTCATATTTTCCACCACCTGCACGCGCGGAGGGTGTCTGCGCCAGCCCCAGTGATATGTTAAATTCCAGAATCGGCTAGGGGGCATTTTCATTTCAAATTCAACTTTCTGGCCATCTAGCATCGGGAAAAAAGTCTGATCAAGAGCAACGTGAGGCAATTGTTGTCCATTTAAATCCTTAACATCATCAAATGCTATCATGAAGCTGGCAAAGTCGTCCGCACCACGATTCAACACATGAACGTTGTAATGAATCGTCCACGGTACATCCGCCACACTGGAAGAATCCACATAAGAAGTATCTGATTCAATATGAGAGTCATACCAAACCTGATTGATGACAACGGTACCGCCGATAACGTTGCCACTACCATCTAGAATAGGTTCCACAGTTTTGGTCTTAAGCGGCCCTATATAATGCAAGATGGGAAATCCACTATACGCGCGCGGAACTGGAAGTGGATTACCTTCAATAATATCGATCGCAAACTGTACGCGGCTTGGATCGATGCTGCCATGACCTGCACGCTCCTCTGGGCTGCCACCTTGGGGATCCCCGACCACTTGGCGCAATTCTTTCAAAATAGCAGCTAGATCATCTGTAGGGGAAGTTTTGTCAATAGTAGTTACGTGAGGCTCAGGATGCAGGTTATAGGGT
This sequence comes from Nitrosomonas sp. Is37, assembly GCF_033063275.1. Taxonomy (NCBI): domain Bacteria; kingdom Pseudomonadati; phylum Pseudomonadota; class Betaproteobacteria; order Nitrosomonadales; family Nitrosomonadaceae; genus Nitrosomonas; species Nitrosomonas sp. Is37. The sequence continues at coordinate 16,414 of NZ_JAWJYP010000031.1, forward strand.
TGCTCAGGCGTAGAAGGTAGGGTATTTGGAATTTCTTCACCGTTAACATCGCACACATTTGCGTATACCGTAGGCAGCAGGTTGGCTGGCTCAGGACCGAAACTGTCCCCCTCTGGAAGAGTGGTAGTTGGCGTAATAATAGTAGTAGTTGTCCCATCAGACGACAGCTCTGCAGTTGAAGGCGCAGGTCTGGGTCGCGGCATCACACAGGAATCCGCCAACAAACTGGTCGAGGTAACGACCAGTGCTAATACCGCACTCGCAAATATACTTAATTTCTTCAACATTACTTTCTCCACTTCTTAAATTGGTATTGAATTGCTACTAATCGTATTTAACTGGATGTTTTATGCCTGACGGTTGTCCGATGAATAGCCGCGCTCGCTTAACTGTCGTGGCCCGGCTCGATGTAATCCTCCAGTCGGCATTGGGCTGGGCATAACCCAGGAAATTCTTCTGACAGCATCTTCTGCCAGGATATCTACTGGGTATGTCCCCCAAAGACCAGCCCGACCGTTGCCATAAAAAACGATATCTACCTTTCTTGAAGAGGATGAATTAATTACGCTATTTGATGATTGTCCTGCTGTATGACTCTGATGATGATAAACGCGCTCTTCCAGTGCTCCCAGCGCGGTAATATCCGCACGGACGAATGACCACCCATTCCTCAAACCGTACTGTGAAGCAAAATTCTTGAGGCGATCGATCGAATCTTTGGCCGGGTCGCGCGTTACAGAAACCATGAACACATCCCGGCCAAGTTTATCGCCCAGCAAATCTGCCACCTTAGTCAGTCGCTCAGTGATGGGATAGCTCACTTCATTGTCAATGGTCATAAAATTGATCATCACCACCTTGTCCTTCACCAGATCATCATAAAATCGCAGCTTCTGACCAGTGTGGGTCACAACCACTGCATTGGGGAATGTGTGGGTAAGCTTAGTCGCCCCTTCCGCTAAACCAGGTACCACTACCGCCTTTGCGTCAAGCGCTAAACCAGTTGCTCCAATTGCTGCAATCGGTGCCGTTTTCATAAAATTACGTCTTGTCGTCATGATATTCTCTCTATTTATCCGTATATTCAATAATTCTCTAAAAACTAATCACCTTGTCCCGGCTCAACGATATCCCAGCGGATCATCATTGCATGGTCTTCGTGCACAACGTTATGACAATGCATGACATGTTTGCCCAGGAAATCACGCCAGCGACTATAGAATTTCATTTCCATGTTTGGCCCCAGTGATACCACGTCTTTGCGCGACTTGAGCACATCGCCTTGTCTTACCGGTTTACCGTTGATTTCCAGAATTTGAAATTCCTCAAAGTGCGTGTGTATCGGGTGTACCCAATTATTACCCTCATTGCGTAGTGTCCAGATTTCTGCTGATCCTTGTTCGATTTTCGCATCGACTCGATTTGGATCCATCAATAGACCATTGATAGTCCAAAGACCGTTGGTGTAATCAAATACGAAAAGACGTTCCTTGCGTACCAGACTCATATCGATCGGCGGCAATTCTCTCAATCTGTCGGGGATACGGCTTAAATCAGGTCCTTTGGCAGGTACAACATCAAAGCGCATGATCAGATCACCACTTGAAGTACGGCCAGTTGGGCCGGCACCGTCATCTTTCATTTCAAGATGATTGACCAAATAAACTTGCTCACCCACATTAAAATTAGAAAAATCGACGATAACGTCATGGCGCTGGGCAACCCACACTTCAATGTTTTGTTGAACAACAGGTTGGGGAAGCATATTGCCATCAGTTGAGATCACGATGAATTTCTCACCCTTGGCTGAGCCCTTTGAGGGTTTTGCTGCTTGCAGTGTTAAATTGTATAGGCGGGAGGGGCCACCATTGAGGATACGGAAGCGGTATTTACGCTTTTCAACTTTGAGATACGGCTGGATAGTACGATTCACAGTGAAGCGATCACCCAGCATCCCATTCGTGGTGTAATGCTCGCTGGCATGCCCGCCTCCTGTCGGTGCGGGATTGAAAAAATCCCATAATGCCTGACCATTCTGATCAAATTTCACATCATGCAAAATCAGTGGAATGTCATACTCACCGCTAGGTAAACGGAAAGCGTTCGGATTGGTATCGCGCTCATTATTTGAATCAAGCTCATCGAACAGCAGATAAAAACCTGTCAGTCCCGCGTAGACATTCGGGGCGGTAAAATCAAGGCGGTGATCGTGATACCACAGCGTGCTCATGATCTCCCTTGGATCATGGCCGGCTGGGAAGTTAGCGTAGTGATAGTCCCAATATTGGCCAGGATCGAAGAAATCCTGCGGGATGCCATCACTTTCAGAAGCGGTGTGTCCATTATGAAGGTGGATCGTTGTCGATGGCAGGGCAAATTTGATATTTCCGTTTCCTACGGGGGGCAAGTTATTAATGCGCCGCACCAGAATCGGCTCCCCATATTTCGCATGAAAGGTTTCTCCAGGAGTCATGCCATTAAAACCCCAGGACCAGGATCCCTGATTGTAAGGAGGTTCAGGATGATATTTCCAGAGGAATTCACTAATTACTTGCTGATAAAACTTCTGGGGAAGAAATTCATCATAGCGCTGATGGGCAGAAGGTTCTGGAAGTGGATCAATCGATGCTACTGGTTGAGCAATGGGGATTCGAAATAATGGTGCAATAAATGGTGTGACTGGTGGACTCGGCTCCTCTGCTATGCTCGGCCTGAATGTCTGTGGAAAAACCAATCCACTTTGCGGTATTGCGCCAGCATTCATCGCCTTTGTTGCTATGCCTGCACCTGCGGCAGTGAGTGCCATTTTAAAAAATTCTCGCCTCTTCTTTGACATGATTCCCCTTTCTTAAAGTAATTGATAAAAATTAGATTGCTATATCGTTACTAATAATCGTTACTTCTTAAGCAATACCAAATCAGCAAGCATGCTTAATTATCTTGTTTTAACTCCCTATTTCTATTTTGATTTTTTATAAACAATAAATATGTCAAATGATTTTTATCAGATAAGTACAGATATAGAATTCCAATAATTCTGTAAGGTTTTTTAAATTAGCACGACTAATTTATATCTTTCTTTTTACTGAACAAAATTGGCGAAAAATTATATCTATCTTTTTTAATTTAAATATGGAAATTTATTGTGCTCAAGAAATAATAATTGTCATTATTTTTATGAATTAAATTTATGCAAAAATTCTCATTAGATTAATTCCTTTGCAAATATATACACTTATGAGCTACTTAGAATATAAGCAGCAATATCATCAAAGCTATGACAAAACTCATAGATTTAAAATTTAATTAGCAAATTGTTAAATGATCATGATGATGATTATAAAGATGTCAAATTAATATTTAATAAACAGATAGATAATGTGAATTATTGTGTGAAGATTTAAGAATCTGTTTTGAAAAAACAAATGAAATAATCGCTAGATCGGTTTTATGTGCACTACTTAATCAAAGTGATAAAAGTTAAGCGTGATTGAAAATTCATGAGTAAAGATTATAAGCAATAACAAAAGAAGCAAATTTGAGTAATGCAAGTTTTATTTTGTTGTTATATCCCGCGCTCAGTAACAAGCTTGCTAAAGTGGCTCATCAATTCATCGACACTCAGAAAACCCTCAATTCGACTCCACTGAGCATCAGGATGTGCTCTGAGGAAAGTGTAGGTCAGGTGATTCATTTTATTGGAACCTAGATAAAGGGCACCAAAAGCCTTCATCAAGCTGCGAGTAGCTTCATTATTACCAGTAAGGAAAATCCAGTTTTTCCCCGCATTATAACGTTTAGCATAATCTGATAGCTGTTGCAAACTATCGTATTCCGGATCAATGGAAATAGAAATAAGCAGATAGTCTTTGCTAATTTCGCTTAATCGATTTTGTGCTTTAGAAAATGTGGCGCTCAGAACCGGACAGGTAGTTGAACTTCAGTTTTTTGCTGCGTGATTTGAGCTTAATCAACAGATTGCTTTTCCATAAAAAGCCGATATCGCCATTCTAGCCACCGAGATTCTGACTTCCTTTTCAAAGCAACCAGAAGCACTAGGAATGGATACCGAATGCAATCTAAACTCGTTTTAGAAAATTGCTTAGAAGCGGGTAAGAGCCATACCCAAACAAAACGATGAAGCATTACCTGAAGCGCAAAAAGGCAAGAAATTGATCCCAACCAAAGGAAAAATTTGGAATAAAATTTTTTATCCCAGATTTTCGATTAGATCAGAGAACTTTCAATGGTGAAAGAATGAGAATGAATTTGACAGGCAAATCGAAAGTTTTTGAGGCGATCTGCAAGCCTTGCATCTAGATTAGATACTGCATTGCCAGAGCTAAATTTTGAATGTTTGTGACTCTCTGAGGAATATAGGGGGGTTCAATATGAAATTTTATTACTCGATTCTGTCTTTACTACTACTGATACTCATTTCCGCCAAATGGACAGAGATTAACACCAGCCCAGCGACATTGGGAGAGCTAGCGACTTCAACATCAGAACAACGCATTGATGATCCAATTCCGGCGCCAATTCAAAGAGGATCAATCCGGTTGAGACTGAAACAGATAGCAAGTGGCTTAACTGCGCCAAATTGGGCAATCCCTGCTCCAAATGATCCTGAGCATTTGTATGTTAGTGATCAGGACGGAAAGTTGTGGCGCATCAACCTCACTACCAACAACAAAGAAGTTTTCCTGGATTTTTCCGACCTGTTGGTACCTTTGGGGGCTTTTGGTAGCAATTCATTTGATGAGCGCGGCTTTCTCGGTTTTGCCTTTCATCCTCGGTTCGTTGAAAATGGCTTGCTGTACACCTATACTTCGGAGTCAGCGGGAGAAGAAAGCGATTTTTCCACAATCCCTCCAGGTGCTAGCCCCAATCACCGCTCGGTAATCAGGGAATGGCGGCTAACCCCCAGCAATTCGAATCAAGTCCAGGATAGTGTGGAGGAGATGCGAGTGTTGCTAACTGTGGATCAACCCCAATTCAATCACAATGCTGGCGCGCTTAATTTTGGTTCAGATGGCATGTTATATATTGCTTTCGGAGATGGTGGCGGTGCCGATGATCGTGATGGCCAGGATTTTGGTGGCGTTCCGATGATTGGGCACGGCCCCAATGGCAATGGCCAGAATACCAGCAATCCTCTCGGTAAATTACTGCGAATTGATCCAACAGGAAGTAATTCCAAGAATGGGCAATATGGTATCCCGAATGATAATCCTTTTGTTGGTTCAAATACAGCACTCAATGAGATTTATGCTTACGGTTTTCGTAACCCATTCCGCTTTTCCTTTGACCCCGAAACGAATTTGCTTGTACTTGCCGATGTAGGGCAAAACAATATTGAAGAGGTTGATCTAATTCAAGCAGGTGGAAATTATGGCTGGGGGTTAAAAGAAGGAAGCTTCCGTTTTGAGCCCAACGGTAACGAACCAGGGTTTGTGACCGATGGTCAGATTGCAGGTGATTTCATCGATCCGGTCATTCAGTATGATCACGACGAAGGCACCGCAGTCATTGGTGGTTTTATTTATCGTGGAAAAACTATCCCTGCTTTACAAGGAATGTATCTGTTTGGAGATGTCGCCAAGACTGGTAATGGCGATGGCAGGATATTTTATTCTGATGGCAGCAGCATCCTAGAATTGGATCTGACCGAGCAAGCACAACCTGGTTTCTGGGTACTGGGTTTCGGACAGGATGCCGATAGAGAGCTTTATGTACTCGGCAACACGACCGGTATTCCGTTTGAAACAACTGGTGCAGTCTATAAACTGGTACCTAATGCCAGTTTTGATTCTGCCGTTCTTGAGATACCTGCAGTAGATGCCATTCTCAATAACAACAATAGAGGTACTTTCCGAGCTCGTTTGCAGCTTGTCCAGGATAGCCAGCCACTACGCTTCGAACTAATTCAAGCTGAACAACTGGCTGATTGTTTCCGGGGAGACAATGCTAACTTTAACCAGACTACTGGTAAGCTGTCGATTCCGTTTGTCGATATCCGTAACGCCAACGGTAATATATCCACCTTTGCGGCCCAGTTGCAATTAGTCCCTAACCTGCCAGTGCTGACTTTTGAATTAAAACAAGCTGAGCTGGTGCGGTAAACTAGCAGGAACAAATGTCATTGCTGATGCTTGTTGGTGCGGCAGTACCCCTCAAAAAACACGTTAAAAGGGATTTATTTAAATAGCAAACATTAACTATTTAATAACCCTATTAAAATAATTTTTCTAAGTTAAATTGAGAGCCACTCGGATATATGCACACATGAGAAATGCCATTAACGCACGAATTTATAGTTGCTGTTGACGGGCCATTGTCATTGAAATTAATAGTTACTTTGAGATTTATATCAGAAGAACTTACGTCAGGAACGCTTCTTAGAGAAACGCTGTCACCTCTCCGAGTACCAATCATTGGCTCCCAAGGAGTATTAGGAACAGGGTCAACTATGATCACAATCATTTTATTATCTACTTCATGCACTGTGGCATAGCCTGAAATAAAGCCACTAACGATAACTGAATAAATGCCATCATACGGACCTGCTGCATACACTGTGTTCGATAGAGCAAAATGCAGTAATAACGCAATTATTTTTTTCATTCTAACAGTCAGTCCTATTTAATTAGGACTTTCGATAATCAAAGAAATCATGAAAATTGCATAATCAATACAGTATAACAACCCTTCTATCATGAATCATAGCGTTATTCAGTGGAAAAATTTTTAGAAATAATTGTAGGACTTCATAGTAACTGTTTCAGCATTTCTCTATGTTTCTACATCGCTAACTTTAATTCCTTCATACTGCTTGTATACATGCCATGTTTTAGTTAGCGCATTCTGGCTTGAATGCGCTTTACCATTAATGGTTTTTGCTCCGGTTGATCATTTTCACGGCTGCCAATTCTTGATTAGGGTCCGGACCCTAGACTTTCTTATGCTTTTTTTAAATACGGCGGCTACCTGAATTTTTCTTTCTTATAGTCGCTATAAATTTATCCGTAAGAATTTCCGTAAATAACCCGTAAATCACAATGGAAATATAGGAAATTATAGGATCAAATTGGAAGATAGATGGATTAATAAGCGGCTTGATAACACTGCAGAATAAGGTGTCTCAGGCTATTTGGGAGTGTTTGAACGGGAGGGGTAACCTAAAAGCATCAAAATATCATTGATATGTAATGATATTTATTTTTAGGTTTTTAAAAATACCGCCAAAAATACCGTCAAATTTTTTTACTGGCCATTAAATAAGCATTCTTTAACCCTTAAAAAAGGAGAATGCAAAATGGAAAACATCACAGCAACCCCCACCCGCAATACATCAAAAATAGCCGTAATAATTCGTGATAATGTCGGGTCCTTCATACCAGAAGGAGTTTTGTTCGATGGTGAATTAATAGCTCACGCATCAAGCCTGGCAGTATCTGAAATGGTTGGTAAAGCGCTAGGGTCATGCAAAGAGGCTCGCTGGCAAGAGTTGAATCTATACCGTACAAAGTCAGGTAAGTTCGTTTGCCAGCGCATTTACCGTACACAGCGACAAGGTGAACAGGATGTACATGAGGGTGAAGTCTGCGAAGATCGAAGCGAGGTGATTAAATTCTTTGGCGATGGTTGGCTTGCTAAAGAACTGTTTGAAGATGCTGGCATTGATGCATCTATCGACGTGAATAAAGGGGGTGCATTATGAACACAACACCAGCAAATGAATCAACCGATAGGCCATTAACATACGAAGATATAAAAATAGCTTTCCAAGAAGTAGGATTATTCGTTAGCCGCACCACCACGCTTGTTAATACAGCTCTCGAGCTTTCAGAACAGAAAGGGTTGCCTTACGAACTTATGGCGGAAACAATGAATGTATTAAATGAATTTTCTAGGGAAGTTAATGCGTATGAAGTCAAAATTCTAAAAACCATAAAGCAACTTTAAACAACAAAGCCCGCCAGGTTGTTGAAGGTCTAGCGGGTTCTTCCTGACATTGCGCCAGTAGGGAGGAGTTAATCTATTACTTGTACTAGTTCAGACCAGATCGTACAGTTACCGAATTGACTGGGTATCTGTGTCAGATTAGATTTGGTTCAAGTTTTTGCTATTCCAAATCTCTTTCCCACTGAGCAAAATATCCATGGAAGTTCTCCCATTACAGATTTTACCCTGATGAGTTCTTTCATTATTGTAATAATCGATCCAACTGTCCAGCTCTTAAGATAACTGGTTTTAACGGAAAGACTGTTTTATACTTAATTCAGTCTTTCCTAATTAAAAATAACAGATGCTTATCCCTAGTTCTCTAGCCACTTGTCAACTTAGAGTATTAAAAATATATGCCGATGCCGGTTTTGATTTGTCATCAGCACTAGATAGATCAATAAAAATAATTGATGCTGCTATAGTTCTTCTTAACGAAGATGTGAATGCTGCATTAGAGCAAGCAGAAGAAATGGCAAGAAGCGATGCCAAGAAATATCCTCCTAAACAAATATTAATGTAATAGTTAAGATTTGTTCTGACGTATTCAAAAATAGAATGAAATAAGCACTGACAGATTAGGAATCAATTATTTAAGCTGTAATATGTAATATCAAGTTTGAGCTACTACATATTACTTCAGCTTTCATGCTGCGATTGCGCGACGAATTTCAAGTATTGTTCCTCGATCGTTATCAAACGGGAAGCCATGCTCTTTTTCATACTCGGCTTTGGCTTCTGCCAATGTCTGCCCTCTGCTAACAAAATGGATTAACGGAGGTTTCATTTCTTCCAGGTCAGAAATACGCTGTTCTAATGCATCTAGCCTTGATTCAATATTCTTCATTAGTGTACCTCTCTGTTTTTACCCTCTCGGCTTGCGTCAACTGTCACAATTCGGATTATTGTCCCGTCAGCCGGGTAATCATAGCCATGCTGTTGCTTGAACTCGGTTCTAGCTTCTTCAGCAGTCTTAGGCGCAAAAATAACCAATGCTGGTATCGGTTTTTTTAGGCTATCAACATGCTGTTCTAATGCATCTAGCCTTGATTTAAGATTATTGCTCATCGTTAGTTAGGCAGATAATCCGCCAATTGCTCAAGCGCCTTCGCTATATCATCCGGTCTTTCTGGTTCCGGTTTGCCTTGATCTTGAGCAAACATACAGGCCGATGCGTGAAAGAAATCAATTAATGGGTTTAACTTCTGCTGTTCAAGTCGTGCGATTCTTTGTTCTAAATTCTTCACTTGCTTTCTCCAATTTTTCAATACGCTGTTCCAATTCAGTATCACGAATCTGGTTAGAGATTGCCGTTAGCATGTAGATCAATCGCGTGCCTTCCTGACTTGGCAATTTCAACCGTCTAACTTCTTCGTAAACCTTCGCCATTTCCCGCCGCACCTCTCGAAGCGTACCCAGTCGCAGCCGTGGAAGCTTTGGGGGAGGGCAAGCAGGCATCACTTGCCCTTCAATCACTTGGGCAGGTTTATCTTTGCCAGAATGTTTCATTTTTCACCGTCGTTCATCCGTTACAGTGTAACTCTGCTCAAACTCGCCATGGGCATGTCTCAGAAAATACTCAAGCGCATGTGGATCGGACTTGCACTTATCAATCACCAAGCAATGATCGCTTTCAGGCTCGCCAATCCGATATAACCAGGTGCGGATTTTTTCAATATCACTTTCGCTGGGCGAACTAGGCGAATTTGATTTTAAAGGTATGGTGGGCGAAAGGGGCGAATTGGGCGAATACGTAGTATTTAAGCCATTCTCGCTTGTGCGAATCGCTGGGCGAATGCGGCGAATTTCGCCCTTTTCCGTGGGAGAATAGCTCAAAATGTCAGCTAGAAGGTCTGTTACTTCTGACATTGAGCCGCCCTCCATACGTTGCGCGATACCTGCATAGCGCCGTTAGGTAGTACATCAATAACACGTTCGATTCGCCCTTGTTCCTGAAGTATCGAAACGGCGACATCCCGCTTATGACTTGATCTCAAATGTTTTGGTGTCCGTTTAAGCATTGCCGTTTCGCTGGCTTGTCTCTCAGTTTGTTTTAATAACCAAGCATGAAGATCATTCGCCCAGGTGTGGTGTTCTATATCTTCGCGTTTGCCAAATATCCCTAGCCATGTGTCAAGGTTGTAAGTAAATAGGGCAACCGCATTTTTAATATCACCATCAGTCACCAGAAAATCAGTAACGCCTTTCGGATGATTTCTAAAAGCAGCTAACACCCCAGCAACCCTACAAATCTGTTCAGCCCCGCGCACACAAAAAACCTTCAGGTGATTCAATTTGCTTCCTGGGTCTCTCGACTGCTCTAGTTTTTCAAAGGATTCAATTAAAAGTTTTTGCGCAGCTTCTGACAGCTTGATCACATTCTTTTTATCTAACGGTATCGAGTGACGCTCATTTAAAAGCGCGTCGCAATACTCCCAAAACGATTTCACAGCCTCGCTTTCGGCGGGGTTGAATGGTTTGTACTTTCTTGGCTTCATGGGTTCAGGCCATGCCACAAGAAAGCGAGGCCAAAACCCAATAGTGCTAGCAGAATCATCATTAAGCGATTCACGCGCCGCACTCGGTTGAACCAACCAGTGACAGCAAAACCGCTTGCCGTATAACTGGATGCGCCCTTCGCCCTTTGTCACCTGAGAAATTGATCCACCATCCCATAAGCTGTTAAGCTCAGATCTTGTATTATTTTTTTGCTCTGCACTCATGCCCCAGCCTGACAGCATACTTGCGGCCTCAGCCGTGAACGATCCCTGACTGGACACGCCCTCTTTAAAGCTGCGGACAATCCCCTGAACCGTCGCGCTTTTCATCATCCGATACGGGGCTTTAGGTTGTGGCGTGTTCTCTTTCTCTCTTTTTGACAGACCAAGCCATTCTGCCATTTTCACTTCATAGTCCTTATGACTCTGAAAGTCTGCCTCTGAAATTCTCTTAAGCGCCACTTCATCGGCTGTGCTTTTTCCATCACCAGAATCACTTAAGGTCAAGGCATAAATCGACAAAGGCTTGACCCCGGTTAAGGTTTTCACGTCATACAAGTCTTGAGTTAAAAGCGATGCTGCCGTAAGTAATGATTGCCCCGCTGTCTCAACTGGTAACTGCATTTCATCTCGCATGTAACGGCAAACATTAGCCAACACGCCAAGAGCTTCAACTGGATAAACTGGTTGTTTGTATGTCTCAAGGGGTGAATTTTGCGCTTTTTCGCCCTTCTTCGCCCGCGTGTTTTTCAAGGATTTATGCGGGTTTTCGCCTGATTCGCCCCTTTCGCCCAGTACAGGTTTATTTTTGATTTCGCCTGCTGGTAGGTGCGGCTTTCCGTCATTATCAAAATATGCTTCAGATTGCACTTCAAGGCTTGGTCTATCTACCATGAGACCTCCTTGAGTAGCTCACTGCATCATTAATACGGATAACGGCCTTGGATAAATATTCTAGGTCTGCTTCTGGTAGCTTATCACCCTCGTTGAGTCGACGTGCGGCAATCAACAAAACAGCCGCATCGAACGCTAATGCCTCCAATATCTGCCACTCTTGAAAATATGCGCGTGTTTGCGGGTCATACTTTGCTTTGCTGGTATCGGGGTATAGGTCACAAACTCTTAAACCCATTCCGCCAACAATCTCATCAATGCTACAACCAGCAAAGCATTTCAAGAGAATTCGCCCGTCATCGCCAACATTGACCGCTAGGCTGCGGGATTTTCTGTCATTATGACCAGGGCAAAAAGCGAGCAACCCGCCGTTCTGCCGGCGGATCACGCCCTTTAGATGGGAGGTAATTTTTGATAGAATGTCGCTGCTGTGGTAAGCATTTTTGGATAAAGGAGCGTTCATAGTTTGGCGCTCCTTTTTTATTGATGCGCCGATTGGTTGAGCGCTTTACGTAGTTCACCTACATTCCAGCAAGTAGTGCGTGGCGATAGCTTTCGGGGTTTAGGAATTCGACCAGCCTTTACCCCCCGCCAAACGCTAGCCGATGAGCATGCAAACAATCCTCTTACGGTAGGTAATCTAACGCTCGCCGAATCAGGGAGTTGATCAAAATTTTGTAATGTTTCGGGGATATTTTCTCTGACTTTTTCTGACATTAGTACCACTCCTATGCAATTAAGTGATACTACTTTAAACGTTAAGCTATTGGTTTTAAACGGAAACAACACGAAGCAAAAATGCTAGTTGTTTCCATAGAGCTCTTTTGATTTAAATTTGTTGTAATCATCTAAAAGATTTCTAGCTTTATTTCTGATTCGTTCACTAACAATTCCAGCCAAATAATCTTTAACGGCTTTTTGTGCGGCATGTCTATTTTTGGACCCGCACAGCGTTTTTTGAATAACCTGGATCGCTGTTTTTCTCACCCTTTCTGAATAATATTTATTCCAAAAATCAAGCATAAGGCTTTCGAGTTCAGCTTCTGTCGAATCTCCTTTTGTGTGATTCGCGCGTGAATAAAACCCAATTTCAAATATAGATCCCACCAAATTATTGATGAATTCAAATAAGAATCCGTTGTAATATCCGTTTTTAATTGGCTCCAGCTTAACTTTTTTTACAGATTGTGCGGCATTGGCTAAAGATTCAATGCAATAATACAATTGATCGTTACTAATAGTATTGACACCATATTTTTCACTAACGATCTTGACACCATATTGATGGAACATGCTTATAGGCAAGCAATCCTTGTAACCTCTCGGCAATGACCTAACAGTTTCCAACAATTGCAAAGCTTGCTTCGTTAATTTATCTAATTCTTTTTTATACTTGTCGGCTGTTGTCTTTTTCCCCAACTCAAACAAATGTTTTTTATGGATTAACACATAAGCAGCCGCCTCGTGCACCAGATCATTAGGGTCAAGTCCGAACTCATCAGCAACCATCTGATTCCATCGCTCCCCATCTTTTGCTAAATCATCTAAAGTAACCATTGCCAGTCCTTTCTAAAACTTCGACTTAGTCAAATTATCCAAATAATCCGCCCACCATTGCATCATCTCACGACGCTTAGGTAGATGCTCAGCATGGTTATATGCAGCTGCTATCTTGTTTCGTTCTGCATGTGCTAATTGCCGTTCTATGGCTTCATGTGGCCAGCCATGTTCATGCAGTAACGTACTGGCCATGCTGCGGAAACCATGTCCGGTCATTTCGTCTTTTTCATAACCCATGCGCCTGAGTGCTGCATTGACGGTATTTTCTGACATTGGCCTGACGGTACTTTTTATACTTGGAAAGATATATTTCCCATTCCCTGTTAATGGTTGAATGGCTTCTAAAACCTCAATTGCTTGACGTGACAAAGGAATAATGTGCTGTTCTTTCATCTTCATTTTATGGCCGGGTATGCGCCATTCTTTCTTATCAAAATCGATTTCTATCCATTCTGCTTGGCGTAATTCGCCAGGGCGGACAAATACCAGCGGGGCAAGCTGTAACGCGCATTTAGTGGTATATGAACCAACAAAGCCATTGATTGAGCGTAGCAATGCACCAATAGCTTTAGGGTCGGTAATGCTGGCATGATGCTTTGCTTTGACTGGCGTTAATGCCCCCCTCAAATCGCCACTAGGATCACGTTCCGCGCGTCCGGTTTGTATGGCATATCGAAATACTCGGCCAACATATTCCCGTGTCCGTTGCGCTTTCTCGTGTGCCCCACGGCTTTCTATCTTGCGCAGCACAACCAGCAAATCAGGTGCGTTAATATCTTTGATTGGTCGATTACCTAGCCAAGGGAATATATCCGCTTCCAGGCATCGTTTTATGTTGGCTGTGGTTGACTCTGCCCAGGTAGTTGATTGCTTGGTATGCCATTCAAGCGCTATAGCCTGGAATGTGTTTTCCTGAGCATGTTTCTTGACCTGCTTATTGACAGCCTTCACCAGCGCCGGGTCAACATCCTTTGTCAGTAAATTCCGCGCTTCATCTCTTTTCTTACGTGCAACGGTAAGGGTAACAGTTGGATAAACACCGATAGCCAGCGTTTTGCGCTTGCTTGCATATCGATAGTCCATGCGCCAATACTTTCCGGCAGATTGCACCAGCAAATATAAGCCGCCACTGTCAGCCATTTTGTATGGCTTATCTTTTGGTTTAGCGTTACGTATCGCGGTATCTGTGAGCATTTGACGGTATCTCATATGACGGTATGTAAAAGTACCGTCAAAAATACCGTCATTTTGACGGTATGTCCAGATACGTTGTGATACTATAGGAAACTATCAATTCTGCTGATAGCTAGTAAATTCAAGGGATTTGATACGATGAGATACTACTTGAAACGCTTATTTGGTGCCGGGAGGGGGAATCGAACCCCCATGATGTCACCATCGCGGGATTTTGAGTCCCGTGCGTCTACCAATTCCGCCATCCCGGCAGTCCCTTACTTTATTTTTAATTTTATTTCGGGCAAGGCGCAATTATTACTGAAAATAGCAGGCACAGCAACATAGAGCTTGTGAAAAAATCATAGCACGTGATCAAAGAGCAAGGAAAACTGAATCTAATTACAAGATATATCAAGGAGATATATACTAAAAATAAGTAATACAACTCAACGCAAATATCTGAGCATGAAGTAGATTTTTTCACAAGCTATAGTTGCAGCAATTTTGACTAGAAGAGCAACATCCTCTGAGTACACATACCCAAGCAAAATGTGCGGATAGCTTGTGCACCCCTGTATAATAAGGGTGATGAAAATTCAGGATTTTGATTTTTTTCTACCCAGTGATTTAATTGCTCAGTTTCCGCCTCAGCATCGAGCAGATAGTCGCCTGCTTTATTTGGATAGCTCAAGTAACAAATTTCAAGATACTTTCTTCATTGATTTACCGACGTATCTGCGCGCTGGTGATGTTATTGTTTTTAACGATACTCGAGTGATCAAAGCGCGGCTATGGGGCATGAAGCAAACCGGTGGCAAAATAGAAGTGATGGTAGAACGAATACTCGATTCCCATCATGTCTTAGCAATGATACGTGCCAGTCATGCTCCCAAGATCGGATCGAATTTATTGCTGGAAAACAAAATTAATGCAGTTGTTCAAGGGCATGAACAAAATTTCTATATACTGCACTTCGTGCATGAGCTTCCGGTAATTGAGTTATTAGAGCAATATGGTAGCCTGCCATTGCCACCCTATATTGAGCGACAAGTTACACAGTTGGATGAAGATCGTTATCAGACGATTTTTGCAAAAAAAACTGGTGCAGTCGCTGCTCCTACCGCAGGTTTGCATTTTGATGAAGCAATGCTAGTAAAATTGCGTGAAATAGGTGTAGTAATCACCTATGTAACATTACATGTCGGTGCTGGAACATTTCAACCTGTACGAGCTGAAAATATTTTAGATCATCAAATGCATACAGAAATTTATCACATACCAGCAACAACGATCGATGCCATTCAGCAAGCAAAGCATATTGGTAATCGCGTGCTAGCAGTCGGCAGCACATCACTGCGTGCCTTGGAAGCTTGCGCTAACGCCAATGATGGTGAATTAAAGCCAGGGTATGGTGAAACCAACCTTTTTATTACACCCGGTTTTAACTTCCACATCGTTGATCGATTACTTACAAATTTTCATTTACCACGTTCCACCCTCCTTATGATGGTATCTGCTTTTGCGGGAATGGAAAATATCCGCCGCACTTATCAGCATGCCATTACCCAACGTTATCACTTCTTTAGCTATGGTGACGCCATGCTCATCGAAAGAAAAGTATGAAATTTGAGTTGCATCACGTTGATAGTGGCGCCCGACGGGGAACATTGACACTTACCCATGGTAAAGTAGAAACACCCGCTTTTATGCCGGTAGGAACATATGGGGCAGTAAAAACTGTATCACCGACAGAATTACAAGAAATTAATGCAAAAATAATATTAGGTAATACTTTTCATTTATGGTTGCGCCCCGGTTTAGACGTCATTGAAACACATGGAGGGCTCCATCGCTTCATGGGATGGAATGGCCCAATACTCACTGATTCAGGCGGCTTCCAGGTTTTTAGTCTCGGTAAACTGCGTAAAATCAGCGAACAAGGTGTGGCATTCCGCTCGCCGGTAAATGGCGATATGTGCTTCTTAACACCTGAAGAATCCATGCGTATTCAGCGTATACTTAACTCTGATATTGTCATGATCTTTGATGAATGCACTCCCTATCCAGTTGATATTTCAACTGCAAAAGCCTCCATGGAACTTAGTTTACGTTGGGCGGAACGATCAAAACGTGCACACGATGGCAATCCTAACGCACTTTTTGGTATTGTTCAGGGGGGAATGCATGAAAATTTGCGCGACCAGTCTCTCGCTGGCTTACAGCAGATTGGTTTTGATGGTTACGCTATTGGCGGCCTGTCTGTGGGTGAGCCTAAAGCAGACATGCAGCGTATACTCGCTCATATCGCACCACAATTGCCGCTTGATAAACCCAGATACTTGATGGGAGTGGGCACACCAGCAGATATCGTGCATGCGGTCGCACAAGGCATTGATATGTTTGACTGTGTCTTACCTACACGCAATGCACGCAATGGCTGGCTCTATACACGAAATGGCATTATCAAATTACGGAATAGTCGATATCGTCTGGACACTTCACCACCAGATGAACAATGCCCCTGCTATACCTGCCGTCATTTTACGCGCGCATACCTGCATCATTTACAACGAACTAATGAGATTCTTGGTGCACGTCTGAACACGCTGCATAACCTTTATTATTATCAGCAGCTCATGAGCGAAATTCGTACAGCAATTGAACTTGGCCAATTTGAACGATATGCACGAGAATTTCAGGCAGCGTGTTAAAATATAATTTTTAATCTTTTTCTTTGGGAGAAAATATCATGTTGATTAGTGAAGCCTTTGCTCAAGCTGCCAGTGGCGCTCAACCTGAACCAAATTTAATGAGTTTCCTGCCGCTAATTGGGATTCTTGTTATTTTTTATTTTTTATTGATTCGCCCACAATCTAAGCGCGCCAAAGAGCAAAAGCTAATGAGAGAAGGATTACAAAAAGGCGATGAAATTATTATTAGTGGAGGCGAATTAGGTCGTGTCATAAGTGTAGGAGAAAATTATATCACGATAGAAATAGCACCTAATGTTGAAATAGTCGTACTCAAAGCTGGCGTACAAACCTTATTGCCTAAAGGCACGCTAAAAAGTATTGATACAGGTAAAAGCAGTAAAGCGCTTAAAAACAATAAACCCCAAAAAGCAAGTGATACTCAAGAAAGTAGCGATGAGGGCACCAATGTTTCACCTGCTAGCGAATCACAAAAAGAGAGCAGCAATAAAAACTAAAAGATTCATTAAAAATTACACATTTGGTTAATTTACCCTCTTTTCCCTTTTTTATAATTCATTTGACACCATGAACCGCTACCCTCTCTGGAAAAATTTGATTATTGCGATCACGCTTCTTGTTGGGTTGCTTTATACCTTACCCAATTTTTATGGCGAATCACCCGCAATACAAATTTCACCACTACGAATCACAGCAGAGGCTGGATTACCACTATTACAGAAAGTAGAAAGTGCACTTAATAAGCATGGCCTAATTAGTGAGGGAATACTTACCGAGGGAAATAGTATCAAAATTCGTTTTGCTGATACGGATGTTCAAATTAAGGCAAGAGACATCCTGCAATCAGAGCTTGGCACCGATTACATTGTTGCGCTCAACCTTATTCCGAATTCTCCAGAATGGTTAAATAATATTGGCGCATTACCAATGTATCTAGGACTTGATTTACGCGGCGGAGTCCATTTCATGCTGCAGACTGATATGGATGGAGCATTATCCAAAGCGCTGGATCGCTATAGTACCGATATTCGCAGTACTTTGCGTGAACAGAAAATATCATCTGCCGGTCTTGATCGACAAGATTCACAACTCATCATCAAATTCAGAGATGAGCAATCACGTTCAAAATCCGAAACCGAACTTAAGAAAATATATTCTGATCTGGATTTGCGCACCCAGGATACAGAAAGAGATTTTCGTCTGCTAGTATCGATTAAGCCAGAAGCACAAGCACGTATGCAAAGTGCCACCATACAACAAAACATCTCTACATTACGTAATCGTGTTAATGAACTCGGTGTGGCAGAGCCTGTTATTCAGCAGGCTGGTATAGATCGTGTCATCGTGCAATTACCCGGCGTTCAGGATACTGCCAAAGCAAAAGATATTCTAGGGAGAACAGCTACTCTGGAAATCAGGATGGTAGATGATGAAAGCGACATCGAAGCGGCGCTAAGAGGACAAATTCCATTTGGTACCGAGCTCCTTACTGAACGTGGTGGCGGTGCACTACTGGTAAAAAAACAAATATTGTTAACTGGTGATCGTATTACAGACGCCCAACCTGGATTTGATAACGACAATCAACCAGCTGTTCACGTTACCCTTGACAGCAATGGTGCACGCATTTTCAAGCAGCTGACACGAAATAATGTCGGCAAGCGTATGGCAATTTTACTTGTTGAGAAAAATCAAGCAGAGGTTGTCACTGCACCCGTTATCCGGGAGGAAATCGGTGGTGGGCGCGTGCAGATAAGTGGTCGAATGAGTAGCGTGGAAGCTCGTGATGTTGCCCTATTGTTGCGGGCTGGCGCATTAGCTGCACCAATGGAGATCATTGAGGAGCGCACAGTAGGGCCTAGTTTAGGTGCTGACAATATCACCAGAGGGGTCAATTCGACGTTATTTGGCTTCCTGGCTGTGGCTATGTTCATCATGCTTTACTATAGAGCAATTGGTGTGATTTCTGTTCTTGCACTTGGGGCAAATCTTTTATTATTAGTCAGCCTTCTTTCCATTTTGCAAGCAACATTAACTCTTCCTGGAATGGCTGCAATTGCACTTACAGTTGGCATGGCGATTGATGCAAATGTTCTTATTAATGAACGTATTCGCGATGAGCTTCGTAATGGCTTAACGCCACAACTAGCTATCAATGCTGGCTACGAACGAGCGCTTGGGACTATTGTGGATTCAAATATCACAACACTGATTGCAGGAATCGGATTATTTGCTTTTGGTTCAGGTCCAGTTAAAGGATTTGCTGTAGTGCTGTGTTTGGGTATTCTAACTTCTGTGTTCACAGCTGTTACTGTTTCTCGAGCGATGGTCAACTTGATATACGGTGGTCATCGTAAATTGGAAAGAATTTCAATTGGCACCGTCTGGAAACCTAAAACAATTAAGCGTTAATGATAAATAATCGCATATTCGGTTTTACCTGTATCGGAAAATACGAAAGGCTGATCTGAAATAGCTAATCAGGATTCTTAAACTATGGAATTTTTTAAATTTGAACGTGATATCCCCTGTATGAGTTGGGGGAAATATACAACTACTATTTCATTGGTGACTTTTATTGTCGCAGTTTTTTTTATTGTCACAAAAGGATTGAATTTAGGGGTTGATTTTACCGGTGGAACTGTACTTGAAGTGAGTTACGCACAACCTGCCAATCTCGATAAAATTAGATCAGTCTTTGTTACGCTAGGGATACCTGATGCTTCAGTACAGAATTTTGGTACTTCTCGTGATGTATTGATTAGATTGCCTGTCAAGCATCAACTATCTAGTGCCAAATTATCAGAAACTGTAATAGCCTCTCTTAAAGAATTTGATGAATCTATAGTAATACGTCGAGTAGAATTTGTTGGCCCTCAAGTAGGCGATGAATTACTAGAGAATGGTGCATTAGCTTTACTGTTTGTATCACTTGGCATCGTGGCTTACCTGGCAGTACGCTTTGAATGGAAGTTTGGTGTTTCTGGTATTATTGCAAATTTGCATGATGTGATAATCATTTTGGGTTTTTTTGCTTACTTTCAATGGGAGTTCTCCCTTACAGTTCTTGCTGCAATTTTGGCTATCCTTGGTTACTCAGTAAATGAATCCGTTGTAGTATTTGATCGCATTCGCGAAAATTTTCGTAAAATGCGTAAGGCGCCCGTAGCACAAATTATTGATAATGCAATCACGCGAACAATGTCTCGCACCATTATTACTCACGGTAGTACCCAAGCAGTGGTTGTATCTATGCTTCTTTTTGGTGGTGAGACCTTGTATTATTTTGCATTAGCATTAACCATTGGCATCTTGTTTGGCATCTACTCTTCTGTACTCGTTGCAAGCCCAATTCTCATGTTACTAGGGGTCAAACGCGAGGATTTAGTAAAACCTGAGAAAAAACAACAGGAAGAGGCTCTACCATAGTCTTAGAGAATTGCGCCTATTGAATAAGGCAAGATGATCAGATTTGTACAATATCATTAATTGGGATGTTCAAACTGTTGGCGCCATTGGCTATCTAAGTTTCCTTATCATGATAGCGCTTGGATCGGGCTTTGCTACAGATCCAAGTACGGTTGCCTAGTCATGATTTCAGATTTAATTATCAAATTAAGCCAACTACTTCCTATTCGATATAGAAATATGTGATGCTCTGCAAAGGAACCAATGCAGAAAATGAAAAGTTTCTTTGTTCGCCATGGGTATATCTCTACTTTTATAGGATACCCTATTCCAATTGGGCGTTAATATACCTCCCTCTCTGCTAATCTCGCAAAAATGAATTTATCTATATTTGGTATTTATACTAGTGTTTAATTGCATTAATAGCATATATTATTTGATTTATACTAGGCATTATGCCTAGAAAAGCGATAGAAATCACTCTTACAGAAGAACAAAGAGACCGTCTGGAGAAAATCGTGCGAAGCCATAGTGCTGAGCGCAGGATGGTTGAGAGAGCCAGAATCATCTTGGCCTGCGCTGCAGGTAAGCAGAACCAAGTAGTTGCTGCAGAATGTGAATCCTCGGTATTGCGTGTCAGCAAATGGCGTAAACGGTATGCAGAGCATGGTATTGCTGGACTTGAAGATGAGTGGCGACCTGGCAAACCTGAAATATATGGAAAAACGTTTAGGGATAGGCTGTTATCCAAACTGGATACAGAACCGCCTGAAGGTTTGGCCAGATGGGATTGCCCAGCTTTGGCAAAGCAACTGGGGGCAAGTATTCA
>NZ_JAWJYP010000032.1:0-37408 GCF_033063275.1 Nitrosomonas sp. Is37
ATCGATTACGTTTATTCTGATAATGGCAAAGAATATAAAGGCACTGACAGTCATGCTTTTGTTAAAACCTGCAAAGCACACGGTATCGGCCAGAAATTCACCCAAGTCAATCGACACCAAACTAACGGCAAAGCTGAACGCGCTATCCGCACCCTCATGCAGATGTGGCATGACCAGACCAACTTTAAAGACTACACCGACTGGTAAATTCAACTCGGCCGCTTCATTAACTTTTATAACACTGTCAAACCACATAAGAGTTTGAATAACTCAACTCCTCATGAAATACTCCAACAGTATTTCAATCAACCTCTCAGTAAACAACCCTGAGATTTCTTACACTTAAGTTTATCTAAAATTTACTCAATAAGATTGAGAAAAGTGCCGATATATTTTTTGCTTTATAAGCAATAAAGACCTGTCAAAGGTAACAAAGCATTTTTCCATATTAGGAGTGATTATGATAAGGTTACTACAACTGATAATTATCTATTTTGTGTTGAGTAGTAGTATTTATGCAGCTGTAAATATTAATACCGCTTCACAATCCGAGCTAGAAGTGCTGAAAGGAATTGGTCCGGCTAAGGCAAAAGCCATTGTTGAATATCGAAATGAGCATGGTCTGTTTAGTTCGGTTGACGATTTGGAAAAAGTGAGTGGTATCGGAGCGGGCACTCTCAAGCAGATCCGCAACGATCTGACAGTAGGCGATACATCTGTAGTGGGCGCGGAAGAAAAAATAGCAGTTGAACAGAAAAAATAATTTAATCCATAAATTAGCGAGGCGATACTATACCTCCAGAAATACATTTCAATTTCTGGGGGTATTTTTTTGCCTGTACTGATTCTTTGAACATTTATTTTTAATGACATATGCGATAATCAACTATCTAGCAAAAATTGCAAAATTGCATTGTCTATGTTCAAAACAATAGAGGATTTTGTTGGTAATACACCATTAGTAAAACTTAAACGTATCCCTGGAGAAACCAGTAATACCATTCTGGCTAAGCTTGAGGGAAATAATCCAGCCGGCTCAGTGAAAGATCGACCGGCACTCTCTATGATCAAGCATGCGCAAAAGCGTGGTGATATCAAACCAGGTAATACTTTAATTGAAGCTACTAGTGGCAATACGGGTATTGCCTTGGCGATGGCGGCGGCCATGATGAGTTATCGGATGATTCTCGTTATGCCGGAAAATTTGAGTATAGAGCGTCGACAAGCAATGAGTGCGTTTGGTGCTGAAATCATATTAACCCCTAAAGAAGGGGGGATGGAAAAGGCGCGTGATATTGCGGAGAAAATGCAAGAAGAAGGCAAGGGATTTGTTCTTAATCAGTTTGCTAATTCTGATAATCCGTTAGCTCATTATGAGGGAACTGCTCCGGAAATCTGGCGTGATACGGGTGGGGAAATAACCCATTTTATAAGTAGCATGGGTACTACAGGCACAATCATGGGATGTGCTCGATATTTTTCGGAAAAAAAATCAACTATTGAAATTATTGGTGTGCAACCAGAAGAAGGATCGCAGATTCCGGGTATTCGTAAGTGGTCAGAAGATTATTTGCCAAAAATATACAATCCTAAGCGGGTGAATCGCATCATACTGGTTTCGCAGCAAGAAGCTGAGACTATGGCTCGACGTTTGGCGCGTGAAGAGGGAATCTTTGCGGGTATCTCGTCAGGTGGCGCGCTTGCTGCAGCACTTAAAGTTTCTGCAGGACTAGATAATGCGGTGATTGTTTTTATTGTATGCGATCGCGGGGATCGCTATTTATCTACAGGCGTTTTTTAATTAAAAAACCAGATTTGACAGATGTCATTATTAAACAAAAAGGGTGGTCAAAAATGACCACCCTTTTTGTTTTACGGAGATACAGTAACTAGTTAATCTCTTTCACCTGAGAAAGCCAGCAGTAACTGCAGCAAGTTAATAAACAAATTGTAAATATTAAGGTAAATACCCAGTGTTGCCATTACATAATTAGTCTCGCCACCATTTACGATACGGCTAACATCAAACAAGATAAATCCTGAGAAAAGCAATACTGCAGCAGCGGAGATTGCCAGCGATACAGCGGGCATCGCAAAGAATAAATTAGCCAGTGAAGCAAGAATCAGCAATATTAACCCAATCATCAAGAAATTACGCAAAAAGCCAAAATCTTTACGGGTTACCGTAGCAATTCCTGCAAGAGTAAAAAAGATTACACCCGTTCCAGCTGCTGCTGTACCAACCAATTGTGTGCCATTACTAAAATTTAGTGCATATTGGAGTAATGGCCCTAACCACCAACCTGCCACAAATGTAAATGCGAAAAGTAATAACACGCCCCAAATGCTATTGCGGGTAGCACTTACTGCAAACATCAGTCCTATCATTACAGCTAACATGACCAGCGAACCTATGATGGGTGATTGGGCAAGAAAAGAGAAATTTGTATTTGTTCCGATTACCGCGCCGATGACGGTTGGAATCATTGTCAGGCTCAGCATCCAGTAGGTATTCCGCAATACCTTATTACGAATGACGCCTAAATCTCCTGTTTGGGCAGTAGATGCTATGTATCGCATATTAGGTTGCATAAACTCTCCTTTTATCTTTTTTTAAAAAACTAAATTTAGACTACCCGCATTTATTAAAAGTTGCAAATGCTTTTTATTCAAGTATCTAGCAAGATGTGTGTAATCTCAATTACTCGAAAAGATTGATAATACCATCCAGTCCCACAAAGCTAATGGAATAAGTTGATTTCTCTTGTAAAATGGGCTTGGCATGGTAAGCAATGCCAATGCCTGCCGATTCCAGCATTTTTAGATCATTGGCGCCATCACCAATAGCGATAACCTGTTCTCTTTTTAGACCTAGCTCATCCCGGATGCGCCTTAATACTTCAGCTTTTCCCTCGGCACCAATAATTTTACCAAGCACCTGGCCAGTTAGTTTTCTATCCTTGATTTCCAATGTATTTGCAAAGGCATAATCTAATCCGAGCTCTGCTTTGATTCTATCAGTGAAGAAAGTAAAACCACCTGAAATTACCATGGTCTTGAGGTCTGCTGCTTGCGTGCATTGTAGCAATTTTTGGGCACCAGGATTTAATCTAACCTTTTCGTCATAAACTTTTTGCAACGCTTCTTGCGGCAATCCTTCAAGAAGTGCTGTCCGCCGAATCAGACTTTCAGCAAAGTCAATTTCGCCTCGCATGGTGCTCTGTGTAATTTCTGCAACTTGTGGCTTAACATTGTGCATGCCAGCTATTTCATCAATCGATTCAATGGCGATCAGGGTTGAGTCCATATCCATTGCAATCAACCCAAAATTAGTTAATTTTGTTCCGATCGGAACAAAAGCAAAATCGAGTTGTACTTCAGCGCAGTATTCAGGTATATCGGGATGGGGGCTGGCGTTTGCCAAGCGGAACGCTTGCCCGGTAACACGCTCAATATGGCTAGCTTGAGCAAGTTTTGCGATTGCTCGCAGATGGTTGTTTTCAATATCTAATCCTTGGATGATGAGGTTCATGGAGTATCCGAGTTATTATTAATTATGATAGTTGTGTTAATCGGAGCAAGCGCAAAGCAAAGTACTCCAGATGTAATGGAGTTTTCATAGATTGGTGTCTGGGTATGCGCTCGCTTTTAATTCGAAATTGATTTTAAGATATAGATTCTACTCCAGTTATGCGATGTTGCTTATTTTGACTTTATACAATAAATGTAGCGATAATCCATGCAGATTTATTTATGAATTTCTTTCATCTTAGAGAATAATTAATAAGGAGTAGAAAGTGGATTTTACAATCAAACTCAGCGCCCCAGAAAAACAACGCGGAGCTTGTATCGTAGTAGGTGTATTCGAATCACGCAAATTAACCGAGCCTGCAAAAATTTTAGACGATACTTCCAAGGGTTACATTAGTAATATCTTGCGTCAAGGTGATATGGAGGGTAGCGCTAATACAACTTTACTGTTACACAACGTTCCTGACATTGCAAGTAAGCGCGTGATGTTGGTTGGGCTAGGCAAGGAGAAAGAATTCAATGATAAGGCATATCAACAAGCAGTTTTAACGACATTCAAGGCGTTATCTCAAACAGCTGCTGCAGATGCTACCCTCTTCTTGGCGGATATTCCATTAAAGCAACGGGATATTGCATGGAAAATTACTCAGACAGTGATTCTGGGGACGGAAAGCACTTATCGCTTTGATCGCCTCAAAAGTAAACCAGAAAAAGAACAGCCTGCTCTTGGTAAGATCACGATAAATGTGAACGATCAAGCGTCGCTTCTGGCAGGAGAGAAAGCACTGCAGCAGGGTCTCGCAATTGCGCGGGGCATAAATGTAGCCAAGGATCTAGGCAATCTTGCGCCCAATATCTGTACACCGACCTATCTTGCTGAGCAAGCTACCGATATGGCTAAAGCTTATGATCTTAAGGTTTCTGTGTTAGGGCAGAAAGAGATGGAAAAGCTTGGCATGGGCGCATTTCTTGCTGTTGCACGTGGAAGCCATCAACCTGCCAAATTAATTGTGTTGGAATACCGTGGCTTGACAAAAATGGAAAAACCTATTGTGCTAGTCGGTAAGGGGGTTACTTTTGATACTGGGGGTATTTCATTAAAGCCAGCAGGTGAGATGGATGAGATGAAATTCGATATGAGTGGCGCAGGAAGTGTGTTGGGCACATTAACAGCGGCGGCGGAAATGAAGCTTCCTCTCAATATCGTCGGTATTATTCCTGCGACTGAGAACATGCCTGGTGGCAACGCAACCAAACCAGGAGATGTAGTGAAAAGCATGTCTGGTCAAACAATTGAAATTCTGAATACTGATGCTGAGGGGCGGCTGATTTTATGCGATGCGCTGACGTATGCTGAGCGGTATAAGCCTGATGCCGTAATTGATATCGCAACCCTTACTGGAGCTTGTGTCATTGCGCTGGGACATTTAGCATCTGGCTTAATGAGTAACAACGATCAGTTGGCCCAGGAATTGTTACAAGCTTCCGAATTGGCGTTGGATCGTGCTTGGCAGTTGCCGCTGTGGGATGATTATCAGGAATGGTTGAAGAGCAACTTTGCCGATATGGCAAACATTGGTGGACGCTCAGCAGGAACGATCACAGCTGCCTGCTTTTTGTCGCGCTTTACAGAAAAATATCCTTGGGCACATCTTGATATTGCCGGTACAGCCTGGAAAAATGGTAAGGAAAAGGGGTCTACCGGCCGGCCGGTACCACTTCTGACTCAATTTTTGATTTTGCGAGCGAAAGTATAAGAAAGTATAAAAATGATCGTTTAAACGATGGCACAAATTGATTTTTATTCGGGTGCATCTGACAAATTGCTGGTTGCGTGCCGATTAAGTGAGAAAGTGATTCAGCAAGCGCTCAAGATAATGATTTATATACCAGATTTGTCGCTTCTGAATCGTTTCGATAAATTGCTCTGGACATTCTCCCCCACCAGCTTTATTCCGCACTGTCATGTCGGTGACAGAGTGGTTAACGTTACACCAGTGATATTAATTGGTAGTAGTGAGGAAATTCAGCAGATTGTGCCCTATGAGGTCTTGCTTAATTTGCATGATGAAGTGCCACTAATTTATGATCGGTTTCAAAGAGTAATTGAAATTGTCGGAAATACCCCAGAGGACAAGGTAGTCGCTCGTAAACGTTATCGTTTTTATCAGGAACAGGGCCTCAGTGTATATCATCATAAGCTTGGTCAGAACCTGCATTGAACTAAACCAAAACGATTCATTCTTTCTCATTTTACGATGACTGATCATTCTGTTCTGTGATATCTGCCAAGATCGATGATGATGTGTGGTTGAATAAGCTGGAAGTAGTACTATTGCGGTATCGGAAGAAATCTTCTGTCATGATTCATCCCAAGGAAGCTGTCTTGGCACTTCCAGTTTCTTCACGGAATGCTTGGGATCAAGCGGAGAAAATACAACCATTGGTGGAACAAAAGATTCCAACGCTGACTGAAAAACGTATACTTACTTCGGCAGTCTGGTCACTAGAATCCGATATTTCCTTCTTACTTTGCTATGTATTCGATGCAATACTGCGGGAAGTTCAAATCAATCTAACTCCTTCAGGCGCTATCGCGGCGCTTGTCTGGAAACCTGTAAATTTCTAATAGCTAATAACCTAGCTTTTTGTGGCGATGCCTTTCGATATAATAACAGGTTTTCTGTTTATGCTAACTTAACAATTAAATTTCCATGGAACTTGCAAAAAGTTTTGATCCAAAACTCATAGAAACTCGCTGGTATTCAGAGTGGGAGTCATCTGGCTATTTCAGATCGTCAAATAAACAAGGTGTAACTGCCTACTGCATCATGTTACCACCTCCTAATGTAACGGGCACCCTCCATATGGGACATGCGTTTCAGCACACTCTGATGGACGCATTGATTCGTTATCATCGCATGCTGGGAAATAACACACTATGGCAGCCTGGTACAGATCATGCAGGCATTGCAACACAAATAGTCGTAGAGCGCCAATTAGATCAGGAAAATATTGATCGGCGGAAGCTAGGACGTGAGGCGTTTCTAAAGCGTGTCTGGCAGTGGAAAGAGGAATCAGGTTCAACCATTACGCGCCAGATGCGGCGGATGGGCACTTCTTGCGACTGGTCGCGTGAGCGTTTTACCATGGACGAGATGCTTTCCCAGGCAGTGACAGAGGTATTTGTACGGTTATATCGAGAAGGGTTAATTTATCGTGGCAAGCGTCTGGTTAACTGGGATCCTGTACTGCAAACCGCAGTGTCTGATTTGGAAGTCATTTCAACAGAAGAAGCAGGTTCACTTTGGCATATTCGTTATCCATTCGAAGAGGATAGCGGTGCTGGATTGCAGGGGAGTGGCTTAGTTGTTGCAACCACACGGCCTGAAACGATGCTAGGTGACATGGCGGTGGCTGTCCATCCAGAGGATGAGCGCTACCGTCATCTGATTGGGCAGCACCTCCGATTACCCTTATCCGAGCGTACGATCCCTATTATTGCTGATGAATATGTTGATCCGACTTTTGGTACGGGTTGTGTGAAAATCACACCCGCACATGATTTTAACGATTATCAAGTCGGCTTACGCCATAAACTGGTTCCACTTAATATTTTTACCCTTGATGGAAAAATCAATGATTTTGCTCCAGTCGAATATCAGGGACTGGATCGTTTTGAGGCGCGGAAAAAGATTATTAGCGATCTAGAAGCACAGGGGTTGCTGGTCGAAATACGGCCACACAAGCTGATGGTTCCCCGAGGGGATCGCACTCAAACCGTCATAGAGCCCATGCTGACTGATCAGTGGTATGTGGCTATGGAAGGGATGGCCAAACGTGGTTTGGAAGTGGTGGCCACTGGCGAGATCCGATTTACGCCGGAAAATTGGACACATGTTTATAACCAGTGGTTAGAAAATATACAGGATTGGTGTATTTCGCGGCAATTGTGGTGGGGTCACCGGATTCCTGCTTGGTATGATGAGGATGACAATGTAACAGTTGCGCATAATCTTGAGGAAGCGCAGTGGTTATCAGGTAAGGAAAATCTCAAGCAAGAAGAAGATGTGCTTGATACCTGGTTTTCTTCCGCATTATGGCCATTTTCAACACTGGGATGGCCGCAGGAAACAGCCGAGCTCAAGACCTTTTTACCGACCTCAGTACTGGTAACTGGGTTTGACATCATTTTCTTCTGGGTTGCACGTATGATCATGATGTCCCTGCATTTCACTGGAAAAGTGCCATTTCGTGAAGTTTACGTAACTGGGCTAATCCGCGATTCGGAAGGCCAGAAGATGAGTAAATCCAAGGGGAATGTACTGGATCCACTTGATCTGATCGATGGTATTTTGCTGCCGGAGCTGATTAAAAAGCGCACTACAGGTTTGATGAACCCTAAACAGGGTGAATCAATCGAGAGAAATACACGTAAGCAATTCCCGCAGGGGATACCTGCGTTTGGCACCGATGCACTGCGTTTTACTTTTGCCAGTCTGGCTTCACATGGGCGAGATATTAAATTTGATTTGCAGCGATGCGAAGGTTATCGAAATTTTTGTAACAAACTGTGGAATGCCACTCGTTTTGTCCTCATGAACTGTGAGGGAAAAGATACCGGGCCGGATGATTCGTTGCCTTTGGCGTTTTCTCATGCTGATAATTGGATTATCGGTCGATTGCAGCAAGCTGAACAGAGTGTGGCGCAAGCCTTTAATGATTACCGCTTTGATATGGTTGCACGCGAGCTCTACGAATTCATCTGGGATGAATACTGCGATTGGTATGTAGAGCTTGCTAAGGTTCAGTTAAGTTCAGGGGGGGATACTGAGCAGCGTACTACGCGCCGGGTGCTAGTGCGCGTGCTTGAAGCTGCACTCCGGCTGGCACACCCTGTGATCCCCTTTATTACTGAGGAATTGTGGCAAAAAATTGCACCTCTGGTCGACAAAGAAGGTAAGAGCATCATGTGCCAATCTTATCCACTAGCCGATCCTGCGCGCATTGACAAGGAAGCCAATAACCGCATTGCGCTACTCAAAGAGATTGTAAATGCATGTCGCACATTACGTGGTGAAATGAAACTGTCTCCAGCTGATAGAATTCCCTTGCTGATTGAGGGCAATCAATCTGCCTTAGCAAGTTTTTCTAGTTATTTAGTAGCATTGGCTAAGTTATCCGATGTAGAAATTATGCCAGATGGTCTGCCTGATGCAGATGCGCCAGTAGCAGTTGTCGGTGAATTTCGATTGATGCTCAAAATTGAAATAGATGTATCCGCAGAGCGCGCCCGGCTCCAAAAAGAAATTCTTCGCCTGGATGGGGAGATCAGCAAGGCCACAACAAAGCTTGATAATCCTTATTTTGTGCAACGCGCACCAGAAAAAGTGGTTACACAGGAGAAAGAACGCTTGGCAGGTTTCAAGGCAATGTTGACTAAATTGGTAGAGCAATTGCAAAAATTAAATTAGTCTTTTAAGTATGTATTTTTAAGAAAAAAATATTGCTTAGTGCTATTGATAGTGATGCTATGGTGAACAGCAGCAAGCATTTCGTTGTTTGTCGATAACTCAAATCTCAATATTTACTTGCTGATAATCGAATTATTTTCCATATGGAAGACGATGTGAATAGAGCATAAGATCCTTTTGCAGCCTGCGCAGTTTTTCATTAGTGCCGGTTGGGTAAAAGGATAGTGAAAAAAAATGCAAAGACTGTGTAATCGGAGTGAGTGGCGGAGCATTGAGGATCTGGCTTATAACTCAGCACGTAGTCCAATGCCGTTTGGAAGGAATAAAAATTCGACCGGAGAGCCAAGGTATTGACGATCTTTGTCTGAGTTTGTAGAAAAAATCACTACAACAGGAAGGGAATAAGTTTATTTCTTACTTTCATCAATTTGCTATGGGGCTTACTGGCCTGATTAACATTTGTTTATCTCCCTTAAAGCAAATGAGATTACATTGATATCGTTTTTTTAGTAAGGGTGAGTATCAAGGGTAATTAAAGATTTTCTAGTTTTTTTGTGTTTTTTTTAAACCTTATCTAATATCATTGCAAAGAAAATAAATTAGATAAAAGGAAGGACTTTTCCATGTTAAAAAAATACCTCTTTTAAACTAAAAAAAACAGCAAATAAAAAATCACCACATTCAAAACAGGGAAATCACCACATTCAAAATAGGGGGATTTTTCTATAAAAATCATGATTTTCCCTTGTTAGTACAAATCTGACATGCTAGAATTCTTGTCAGTATTAAAGGGTGAGAAATCAATAGAAATTTTAATATGAAATAATTTGCAGTCGGGTAGTTTATGTAATGATTTGATTCAAATGGTTGTGTTTTTAGTATGTGAAATTAGACAAAATTTGTAATTTATGTGGGGGGAAATAAATATATGAGCAGTAAATCAGTAATGGCCCTGTTAGGGTCCGCAATTCTTGCTTTTTACTCAAGTATGGCGTTTTCCAGTAAATATTATCATCCGGAACCGCAATCTGTAATTGCGCAACAGATCTATGATCAGCATATAACTGCGCTATGGATTTGTTTGGTAATTTTTATTCTTGTTTTTGGTGTGATGTTTTACTCTATTCTGAAACACCGTAAATCAGTTGGTCACAAGGCTGCCAATTTTCATCACAGTACTGTTGTAGAGATTATCTGGACGGCTATTCCGCTCCTGATCCTCATTGCTATGGCGTTTCCAGCCACCAGAACTGTCGTTGCGATGAAGGATACATCTCAACCTGATATCACCATTAAGGCGACAGGCTATCAATGGATGTGGGGTTACGATTATCTTCAGGGAGAAGGTGAAGGCATCAGTTTCTTCAGTAAATTATCCACGCCAGTTGCTCAATTAAACGGCTCAGAACCCAAAGGAGAGAATTATTTGCTAGAGGTGGACAATAATGTAGTTGTGCCTGTGGGCAAGAAGATTCGGGTAATCATGACGGCAAATGATGTTCTTCACGCATGGTGGGTGCCTGCTTTTGGAGTCAAGCAAGATGCTATTCCAGGGTTTATTCGCGATGCATGGTTTACGGCAGATAAACCTGGCATATACCGCGGTCAATGTGTTGAGCTTTGTGGCAAAGATCATGGATATATGCCGATAGTAGTTGAGGTTCTGGAACAAGACAAATATGCGCAATGGGTGGCTGATAAGAAAAAAGCATCGGCAGCAATCGTGAACACAGCTGCAGTTGGGAATTAATATTTCGATCGCATGAGATGTAAATTCAGAAAACAAGAGAAGTAAGCACTAAGGAGAATAATCATGGCAGTAGTTCAAGATGTACATGGTCATCATGACCATCATCCCAGTGGCATAATGCGCTGGGTAATGACAACCAATCATAAAGACATTGGCACGATGTATCTGTGGTTCAGTTTTGCTATGTTTTTGATTGGTGGTTTCCTGGCGATGGGAATTCGAGCAGAATTGTTTATGCCGGGTATCCAAATATTGGAACCGCAGCTTTTTAATTCATTTACCACGTTGCATGGTCTGATCATGGTCTTTGGCGCTATCATGCCAGCATTCGTGGGTTTGGCTAACTGGCAAGTGCCTCTGATGGTAGGCGCGCCCGATATGGCATTTGCGCGAATGAATAACTGGAGCTTCTGGTTGTTGCCGGTAGCTGGTCTGCTATTGATATCCTCATTCTTTGTGCCAGGTGGTGCGGCCGCAGGTGGTTGGACATTTTACCCGCCCCTATCGGCACAGGGTGGGTTAGGTGTTGATATGATGATTTTTGCAATTCACATCCTGGGCGCTTCCTCGATCATGGGTTCTATCAATATCATTACCACCATTCTCAATATGCGCGCTCCAGGTATGACGTTGATGAAAATGCCTTTGTTTGTATGGACATGGTTGATTACTGCCTATCTACTCGTGTTAGTGATGCCTGTACTTGCGGGTGTGGTAACGATGCTTCTGACCGATCGTCATTTTGGTACGACTTTCTTTAACGCGGCAGGTGGTGGTGATCCAGTTATGTTCCAGCATATTTTCTGGTTCTTTGGGCACCCTGAAGTCTATATCATGATTCTGCCAGCTTTCGGTATTGTGTCAGAAATCATTCCAACATTTTCCCGTAAACCATTGTTTGGTTATTCATCAATGGTGTATGCAACCGCATCAATTGCGATTTTATCTTGCGTAGTATGGGCGCATCACATGTTTACCGTGGGTATGCCGGCTGTTGGTCAGCTGTTCTTCATGTATGCTACCATGCTGATTGCAGTTCCTACTGGTGTGAAAGTCTTTAACTGGACTGCAACAATGTGGCGCGGATCAATGACTTTTGAGACACCGATGCTGTTTTCAATAGGATTTATCTTCCTGTTTGTGATCGGTGGCTTCAGCGGCGTGGTTTGTGCGATTGTGCCAATAGATATCCAAGTACAAGACACCTACTATGTCATTGCACATTTCCATTATGTGCTGGTATCGGGTGCATTGTTCTCAATATTTGGCGCAGTTTACTACTGGTTGCCGAAGTGGACCGGGCATATGTACGATACAAAACTGGCTAACTTGCATTTCTGGTTATCCATGATCTTCTTTAATGTTGCATTCTTCGTACAGCATTTCCTTGGATTAGCTGGCATGCCACGCAGAATTCCGGACTACTCACTGCAGTTTGCTGATTTCAATATGATTTCCAGCATCGGAGCTTTTGGATTTGGATTGACACAGCTGCTCTTCCTTTATGTTGTCATTAAATGTATCCGTGGGGGTGAAAAAGCGGCTGATAGACCATGGGAAGGTGCAACCACATTGGAGTGGACATTGCCTTCACCAGCGCCATATCACAGCTTTGAAACACCGCCGGTGATTAAATAAAGCGAAGTATATATGTCGCAAAATAATGATAGGGATCTTAAGCGTAAAAAACTAAGAACTGCTTTTTTATTGCTTATCCTGATGGCTGTAATATATTTTGTAACGGTGATGGTAAAACAATGACACAGAGCGTAACCAAGATCAATGTTGTAATGTCGAAGAAGCTGCTGATTTTTACAGTAGTAATGTTTGGTTTTGGTTACGCGCTTGTCCCAATGTACGAGAAGTTTTGTGAAGTCACCGGAATAAATAATCTGTTGCAGCCAGATGTGGTGGATAAAAATATTAAAGTAGATATGTCGCGCACAATTGCAATAGAGTTAGACGCAAATGTACGCGGCATGCCCTGGCAATTTAAACCACTGCAATCCAATGTCAAAATACATCCGGGGGAATCAATAGAAGTGATGTATGAAATCAGGAATGACTCGGATCAAGAAATAAGTGGTCAGGCAATACCAAGTTACAGCCCACGTTTCTTGGAGAGGTATATGAAGAAATTTGAATGCTTTTGCTTTACTAAGCAGGTGCTTAAACCTGGCGAGGCGAGGCAGATGCCAGTGAAATTTGTCATTGATCCGCAAATACCAGTTGATGTTAATACAGTCACTATTTCCTACACTTTTTTTGCACTACAGCCAGGTAAATAGAGGATGTATAAGTAAGCAAGCTAATTAACGGTGAATTGGATTAATGAACAATAGAGAACAACCATCTGAGAAAGCTTCAGCATGGCAAGTAGCAAAAGCAATATTCTGGTCATTTCTAGGTATACGTAAGAGAAGTGATCTCGATCGAGATGCAGAAATGATAAAGCCTTATCAGTTGATAATTGGCGGTATTATTGGCGGAGTAATTTTTGTATTGAGTATATTGACGTTGGTCAAATTAATAACGAGTTAATTTATTAGAAAATAAATCAGGAGGGTTGGTATGAGTCAAGGAACAGGACACTACTATGTGCCGGCACCATCTAAATGGCCAATTGTAGGATCATCAGCGCTATTCTTTTTAGGATTTGGGGCGGCAATGACAATGAATAAAATACCTGCAGGCTATTATATGCTAGGTATAGGTTTTGCTATTCTCATTTATATGCTGTTTGGCTGGTTTGGCGAAGTGGCGCGAGAAAGCGAAGAAGGCAAATATGGAAAGCAGGAAGATAAATCATTCCGCTGGGGAATGAGCTGGTTTATTTTCTCAGAGGTCATGTTCTTTTGTGCTTTTTTTGGCGCACTTTTTTATATGAGAGTGTTGTCAATACCCTGGCTCGCTGATGTAAATCACGATTTACTATGGCCGAACTTCACTGCTGACTGGCCAACTGCAGGACCTGGTATTACAGAGAAATTTACCCCGATGGGTGCTTGGGGCTTACCTGCCTTTAATACCTTTTTGCTACTTACTTCTGGCGTGACAGTAACGCTTGCACACTGGGCGCTTAAGCAAAATCGACGTCCAGCACTCAAAATGTGGCTGCTTGCAACCGTTTTACTAGGTTTTACATTCCTTGCATGCCAAATTTATGAATATGGTCATGCATATGCCGATCTTAATCTTAAAATGACTTCCGGTGCGTATGGTTCAACATTTTTTATGTTGACAGGATTCCATGGCTTCCATGTCACTTTGGGAGCAATCATGCTGACTGTCATCTATTTCAGATGTGCAGCAGGTCACTTTAAACCTGAGCATCATTTTGGGTTTGAAGGTGTGGCTTGGTATTGGCACTTTGTTGACGTGGTCTGGCTTGGATTGTTCATATTTGTTTATTTGCTATAAGTAAATTTGAATCGTAGCTAGCTCTAGCTATTCCAGACTCTTGATTTCCTAATTAAGGAAATCAAGAGATCTGGGAATAAAGCTGGCTTAGCTAGAAATTAGATACAAATGATTTATATAACCATTCGAGGTGTGAGTGATAAATAAAAAATATGAATTATCAATTCAAGCCACGATGGTGGGTAGTTTTATTAACAATAGCTTTCACATTAGTATTTACTCGACTTGGGTTTTGGCAACTTTCGAGAGCAAATGAGAAAGAGTTACGCCAAGAAAGAATTGAGCAATATGCACGGGAAGCAGTAGTAACATTACCCTCAACACCAATTAAATTAGAAGATTTTCAATATCGGCAAGTTGAAGTAAAAGGTAGGTTTATTGAGGATCATGCAATCTATTTAGACAATAAAATCTATCAGGGGGTGGCAGGTTACGAGATTCTTGCACCTCTTAAAATTGCAAATAGCTCTCTGCATGTTTTAGTTAATCGCGGTTGGATAGCCTCGAGAAAAGATCGAACGCAGCTTCCTTCTGTTTTTTTTCCGCAGGAAGAAGTAAAAGTGACAGGCATCGTTACTTCACCAATGATTAGAACTATGCAACTTTCAGCTGAGAAGACAGCAGGTAAGCTTTGGATAAATTTAGATCTTGAATATTATCAAAAAGTAACAGGACTTGCATTACAGCCAATTTTATTGCTGCAACAGGATAATCAAATTGATGATGGATTGATACGTCAGTGGGTACAGCCTGATTCCGGTGCATCAAAGAATATCGGATATGCAGTTCAATGGTTTCTCTTGGCTGTGACAACCTGCATTATATTTTTAGTATTAAATGTCAAACGAAATAGCTCGAAAAAATAGAATTAAATTTCTTCTGATGGCGCTAGTGATGCTGTCTCCGGTCATTGCATCATATTTCTTTCACGTACTAGAAATTCGTCCGGAAGGTACGGTCAATTATGGTGAATTGTTAGAAGTAAAACCATTAAAAGGCCAAGCACTTAATATCGAGAATAACACTATCTTTCGTGCACGAAATATGCACGGGAAATGGTCATTAATTACTATCGATTCTGGACAATGTGATGAGTACTGTCAAAAGAAGCTTTATCAAATGAGGCAAGTTCGTCTAGTTCAAAACACAGAAAAAGATCGGATTGAAAGAATATGGTTAATTAATGATCATTATGTTCCTGATCAGGATATTAAGAATGAATACGAAGGTACGGTACTTCTAAGTGCAAAAGATAGCGATTTGCTTAACGAATTTCCTACCATACTGTCGCAGCGCGATCATATTTATGTGGTTGATCCGATGGGCAATTTAATGATGAGATTCCCAAAAGATGCTGATCCTACGAAAATTTCGAAAGATGTGAAGCTTCTATTAAAGCTTTCTCATTTTGAACACTGAGTTTGTTATCCATGTATTTTAGTGCGTGGCAGCGTTAATAAGAGTATGTAGTAAGTAAATCAAAGAATATAGATCAAACATGATTGTTTAGGAGGCGTATGGAATGAGTGCTAGTTTAGTGTGGCGACAAACAACATCAAGAATAAATCAATTCTATCGGCTTACAAAACCCCGGGTAGTATCGCTCATAGTTTTTACGGCAGTAATAGGTATGTTTTTAGCTGTTCCCGGCGCGGTACCAATCGATATTCTATTTTTTGGAACGCTCGGTATAGCTTTAGTCGCTGGGGCAGCTGCTGCATTAAATTGCCTAGTAGAGCAAAAGTTTGATGCCGTGATGGCGCGAACCCGTGGACGCCCACTTCCGCAGGGCAAAGTCAGTGTTCCAGAAACACTATTTTTCCTGGGATTGATAGGTGGTTTAGGATTATTCATACTTCATCACTGGGTAAATCCTTTAACTATGTGGCTGACGTTAGGCACATTTGTTGGTTATGCAATTATCTATACAGTAATACTTAAACCACTGACTCCTCAAAATATTGTGATAGGTGGAGCGTCTGGCGCAATGCCGCCTGTTCTAGGATGGGCTGCGGTAACTGGCCAAATTTCTCCCGATGCATTATTGTTATTTTTAATCATTTTTGCCTGGACACCACCTCATTTTTGGGCGTTAGCATTATACAGAAAGAATGAATATGCTCAGATTGGTATGCCCATGCTGCCAGTGACGCATGGAGATAAGTTTACGCGCCTGCATGTATTGTTATACACACTCATACTTTGTGTTGTTACGGTACTTCCTTATATTTCACAGATGAGTGGATTGATTTATTTGATAGGGGCACTAGTACTTGATGCTATATTTTTTTACTACGCTTTGCAGATATACCTCAAATACAGCGATCAGCTTGGGCGCACTACATTTAGATATTCGATTCTCTATCTAGCTCTGTTATTTGTAGTTTTACTGGTTGATCATTATTATAAGTTTTAGAGTAGCACACCTTTTGGTAAAAAGCCCCGTCTTTTAAGACGGGGCTTTTTTATTTCATGGAAATAATTTTCCGGGATTAAGAATATCGTTGGGGTCAAATAGAGATTTGATTTTTTTCATTAAAGTCAACGTTGTGGAATCAATTTCCTTGTGGATATAAGCACGTTTTTCACTGCCAATACCATGTTCACCAGAAAGCGTTCCATTAAGCCTGATGACTAGATCAAATATTTCATTCAAGCATTTTTCGGCACGGTGGTTTTCTTCTATATCGTCAGGATTAATGAGTAGGTTAACGTGAATATTGCCATTACCAGCGTGGCCAAAATTTACATTAGCAATTCGATACTGGGTTGCAAGTTTGGTTAATTCGTCTAAAAATTGAGGTAGTGTATTAACAGGTACCACTACATCTTCATTAATTTTCTTTGGTGCAATATCACGCAATAGAGGCGACAAAGCTTTTCTAGCTTTCCACAGATTTTCAGAATTGATAACTTGTTCAGCTTGCAATAGGCCGGAATTACAGCAGACTGATAAGATGGCGTCAATGGTTTCAGAGATTTCATATTGTGAGCCATCTACTTCGATCATTAGCATTGCTTGGCAATGAGTCGGTAGTAAATCAGGAAAACGTGCACGGATAAGGCTTAACGAGCCTGCATCCAGAAACTCTAGGGCACTGGGTCCTTTGGATATACCCATAATCGCTACAATGGCAGCTGCACAGCTGATGGCATCACGATAATATGCTACCAGACCTCCTTGCTTCTCGGGCAAAGGGGTCAGCTTAAGGGTGGCTTCTGTGATAACAGCTAAGGTCCCTTCAGAACCAATGAGTAGTCTCGTGAGATCATATCCAACAACTCCCTTAGTTGTATAGCAGCCTGTCTTAATCACTTCACCTGCACCGGTTACTGCTTTTAATCCCAAAACGTGATCACGAGTTGTACCATATTTCACAGCATGAGGACCACCAGCACTGGTGGCGAGATTTCCCCCGATAGTTGAAAAACCTGCACTTGAAGGGTCGGGAGGCCAGAAAAAACCGTATGGTTTAACTGCATTTTGTATCTCCTGATTCAATACTCCAGGTTCTGCAACAACGACTCGATTTGCTGGATCAACACTGATAATTCGTACCATTCGTTCTAAGGATAATGCAACTCCACCTTTTTCTGGCAGGCTACCTCCCGATGTGCCTGTCCCTCGCCCACGGGGTGTCAGAGGAATTTTATTCGCATTACAAAGCAAAACGACAGCGACTACCTCTTCAGTCGTAAGCGGAAAGACTACGGCATCTGGTGGGAAAATTTTTCTACTATTATCGTAGGCGTATGTATAGCACTCTACAGGGTCGGTATAAATTCGTTCAGGAGGAAATAACTCATATAGCTGAGCGATAAATTCTAATGGCAGCACATTTACACCGGTTGTCGATGATAAATAGTTTTAATTTAAATATTCGAATACCTTAACGACCTTTCTTGCTCCCGCGGTAGTACTGGCAATTTGTGCGGCATTTTCTGCTTCTTCACGCGTAACAAGTCCAAGCAAATAAACAATACTATTTTCAGTAACTACTTTCACGTAATTAATTTGAAATTTTCTTTCACTTAGAAAACGCCCTATAACTTTAGAAGTGATCAAAGAATCATTAGTGCGTGAAGATAAGGCACTTTTTTCGGATATGGTAATTTCATTATAGACCTTCCGAACATTATCAACGCTCGTAGCAAGTTTTTCTGCTTCACTCTTCATAGATTCATTTGGTGCTTCTCCAGTCAAGAGCACATTCCGATTAAAGCTGGTAACACTAATACGGACATCACTACCGAGCTGTTCGTGGATTTTCCTGCTCGTTTTAAGTTCTATCGCTTGATCGTCTATAAACGTGCCACTACTTCTGCGATCCTCACTCATAAGAGCGCCCGTTCCTGCGCCTACACCTACTCCAGTGGCCACAAGGGGTACACAGCCGCTCAAAATAGGTAAGAGTGAAATCAGTAGTAAAGGATAATATTTTGAGTTATTCATTCGCTTCGCTTTAAGTAAATCTATTCTTGATATTACAGTAAAATAAAGTTAAATCAGAAATTTTACTAATAATAATTAGATTGTTTTTAAATAATATAAATTTATACCCGATTATTGATTACCACTTAGCTTATCAATAATACTCTTCCTTATTTTATATAATGCGCAGTCATAAAAAATAAATTTGACGAGAAAAGTAATCAAATTCAAGTGCTTAAAAAGCATTTTTATATAGTCTCAATACACTTATCTATAAAATCAGTAAATATGATCCAATTTGAATTGACGTAATAAATACTGATTTATGTCTTCTCTATACTATAAAAAGCATTTTACTAAAA
Organism: Nitrosomonas sp. Is37; assembly: GCF_033063275.1. Classification (NCBI taxonomy): domain Bacteria; kingdom Pseudomonadati; phylum Pseudomonadota; class Betaproteobacteria; order Nitrosomonadales; family Nitrosomonadaceae; genus Nitrosomonas; species Nitrosomonas sp. Is37. The sequence continues at coordinate 18,970 of NZ_JAWJYP010000032.1, forward strand.
AATATTCATAGGAATATAAAATGACGTTATCTTCATCTACTGCAAAAGAAAAAGCCAAAATTCTTGCGGAAGCGCTTCCTTATATACAACGTTTCCATAATAAAACCATCGTGATCAAATACGGTGGTAACGCAATGGTTGAAGAAGATCTCAAACAGGGTTTTGCACGTGATGTTGTGTTACTAAAACTGGTTGGGATGAATCCAGTTATTGTCCACGGCGGCGGGCCTCAGATCGATCAGATGCTAAAGCGTGTTGGAAAAGAAGGTGTCTTTATTCAAGGAATGAGAGTAACCGATGCAGAAACCATGGATGTCGTCGAGATGGTGCTGGGTGGATTGGTCAATAAAGAAATTGTCAATCTTATTAACCGCCATGGTGGCCGCGCAGTGGGTCTGACTGGTAAAGATGGCGCTTTTATTCGAGCAAAAAAAATGCTTATTCAGGACAAAGAGAAAGTAGGAGAATGGATCAATATTGGCCAAGTAGGTGAAATTGAGCATATCGATCCTTCCCTCATCGCGTTACTTGATACACGTGATTTTATTCCTGTAATAGCACCGATTGGTGTTGGTGAGGATGGCCAATCCTATAACATTAATGCGGATTTAGTTGCAGGCAAGCTTGCAGAAATTTTGAAGGCTGAAAAACTGATACTCCTCACGAACACACCCGGTGTGCTTGATAAAAATGGCAATCTACTTACTGGACTGACTGCTAAAAGAGTCGATGAATTATTTGCAGATGGAACCATTTCAGGAGGAATGTTGCCCAAAATCGGCTCGGCACTCGATGCAGTAAAAAATGGTGTTAAATCCTGCCATATTATTGATGGTCGGGTAGTGCATGCACTTTTGCTGGAAATATTGACCGATGAAGGTGTGGGTACGTTAATTAAAGAAAATTAATCACTTTAAATTTTCAATTTTCTAGCAATAATTTTTACTTATTTTACCCTATTAAAAATTTGTGGATAATTTTAGCTACTTTTGGTTTGATCACTCTTCCTCTCATTAGGAAGAATGACCAAACTATTTCTCTTCACGTTGTTAAGAACCTCTTCGTATATTGCTTGCAGCATAATACCAAAACGAAAATCGCCAGAACCGGTCAATAAGAGCATTGCTAGATTATGATGTCTATTGATTGATTAGGTATTGACCGATTTTTAAGAATGTCTCATAAGTCTCATTCAATAATTTAATTTATTTATGACGACCTCGCTGATAGCGCCCAATCAATTCTGTCTGCATAATAATATGGCCTTGCATGGCCTTTTCCAGCGCCGATTTAGTTGGATGCTTTAAATCAAGTAGCACAGTATCTAGCGCATAAAGTTTATGGAAATAGCGATGAATGCCTATGGGTGGGCAGGGGCCGCCATAACCAGTACGCTTCCAGTCATTAATTCCCTGTAAGGTTCCTGCTGGCAGTTCATTTGCTGCGACATTTTCGGGCAGACCATTAACCTGTGGTGGGATGTTGTATAGCACCCAATGCACCCAGGTCATTTTAGGAGCGGCGGGATCAGGCGCATCTGGATCATCGACGATCAGCACGAGACTTTTTGTGTGATCAGGTACTCCTGACCATGAAAGGGCCGGGGAAATATCTTGGCTGTCACAAGTGTATTTGCTCGGAATCATGTCATTATGGGAAAAGGAAGGAGATGTCAGTGAGAGTGTCATAATATTTTCCTCCTTAATTTGAGACGTGCTCGTTTCTGCACGGCTAGTTTGAATTGGGATGAATAAAAGCGTGATTGTGAATAATGGTACCACTACCAGATGGAAGAGATAAATACAACCAGTACTTCCTAGATTATTTTCACGATGATGTTTCATGTTCTTGTCTCCTTCTGCAAATTATCAATCAACGGCTATCAATAACTGACTCAATGAGAAAAACTGACATCCTACTTTTATAACGCATGTATGAGTAAAGAAAAAGAAATTATTGATCTAAAAGAGTCCCATTCAAATACTGATCGGGTGTTGGAAGTTAACGATTTTTTGAGTCCGCCTGATTTAGTGGCAAGATGGGGTGGAAGTTATGCGGTAAAGCTAGGAATAAATCTCGATGGCTTGAATCCTGATGAAATCTACAAATGGTTTATTGCTGCGGTACTCTATGGCGCCCCTATTCCAGGAAGTGTTGCTGCTCGTACCTGGCACACATTTGCAGATAACGATATTCTGATGCCAAAGAGAATGATTGACAGTGGCTGGGACAAGCTTGTCACTCTTCTTGATCAGGGAGGGTATGTACGCTATGACTATAAAACCGCAACTAAACTGCTCGATGTAAATCGTGCTTTGCTTGAAAGATATGACGGAGATTTCAATATGCTCCATGCTGCCGCTAGTGATTCCGGTGATCTAGAGCGGCGCATTATGGATTTAGGCAAAGGGATAGGTAAAGTAACTACTCATATTTTCTTACGCGAATTACGTGGCAAGTGGCGAAAAGCAAATCCACCACTTTCCCCACTCGCATTTATAGCGGCCCAAATGCTTGGTTATCTTCCAGCTAATATCAACTGTGATTCTGGTGAGGTAGTTACTTATTTGCAAGAGTTGTGGAAAAAGTATGAAATGGCGGCAGGAAGCTTTTGTGATTTTGAAGCAGCATTGATCAGGAAAGGGCTGCATATTCGCCATCGTATAGGCCATCATCAAACAATTAAACTGAAGGATGAAGGATCGTCACTTACATAATGAATAGATCCAGAACAGAATGAGATAGGAAATCTGGATATTTTTTATTTGCGATGTCTAAATATCAGTGCGCCAATTTCTACACCTAAACCAATGCTGAGAAGGACCACTCCAAGCCATGCATCTTCCGGTGCCAGTAAGATGAATACGCACCCTATAATGAATAGCGAAATAGATAAAATGCGTTTGGTACGAGGGTTTCTGATCATACTATTTCTCCTCATCATGCTGAAAAATTTTGATTATGTTTACGGCTTATTTGAATACCTGAAGAAAGAAGTTTATCAAGATTAATATAGAGTAAATTTTCTACCAATTAGTGCCCTGATATGCTCGTAGTGTGATTGGAAAATAAGATTTAGCATCCATTGATATATTTGTTTTGCCTAGGTTGAAAATAAAATGAGCGTTCCTATATTACGATAAGTACGACAAGTGCTCATTGTTTCTTTATATGATCAATGGTAGGTATCAAGGTGCTTTCCAAATTTACAGACATGAGAAAAGACATGGCGTAAATGGAAAATGGCAGAGTGAAACTAAAAATTTTTTCAGAAGCATTTCCTTGATATAAAAATCTTTTCGCAAGATGAGGTAGGTAGGTATGCTGCATGGAGATACTTTGTGGCAACCCGATTAAAGGTACTTTTATTGTGATATGGAGATTATCAAATGGCTATTATGCGTTATGAACCTTGGGGATTATTGACTCAACTTCAGAAAGAACTAGAGCAGATGCGAGGTGATGCGGCAAGAGAAGGTTCCTCTGCTACGGCGGAGTGGGTTCCAGCGGTGGATATCAAGGAAGAACCTGATAAGTTTGTATTACTCGCTGATCTGCCTGGAGTTAAACCAGAGGAAATAGACATCAGTATGGAGAATGGGGTATTGACGATTAAGGGTGAGAAAAAAACCGAAACTAAGACTGAAAAAGAGGGTTACAAGCGTGTTGAGAGAACGTATGGCTCTTTTTATCGACGCTTTAGTTTGCCAGATACGGCAAACCCGAACGCTATCTCTGCTGTTTCTAAACACGGTGTGCTGGAGATTGTTATTCCCAAACGAGAATCAGTCCAACCCAAGAAAATTAATGTGACTTTAACTGAGTAATAAGGTGGAGCCTTTGGGCTCCATTCTTTTTAGAATGATTTGAATAGAAGAGACCTATTAAAAGAATTATTTTACTGAATCCTGTAATTCGTGAAAGAATGACACGCTTGCTAATTTTCTTGTCTTACTGAATTTTCTTATTTTTTCATGCCTCTCATAATACTTGAAAATGCCAGTTTGGCATTTGGTCACCATGCATTACTGAATCATGTAAATTTGCAACTTGATGCGGGGGAGCGTATAGGTTTAATTGGCCGTAATGGTAGTGGTAAATCGAGTCTTCTACGTGCAATAGCAGGGGAGATTAAGCTGGATGATGGCAAGCTCTGGTACGCTTCAGAATTGAAATTGGTCTATGTGCCACAGGAGCCACAATTTGAAGGTGGGAGTACAGTATTTCAGGAAGTGTCCAAAGGACTTGGAAATCTAAGCCAAGTACTGCTCGAATATCATGAGATTTCACATGCTTTAAGTGCAAGCGGAGAAAATACACAGGCACTGCTCGAACACCTGCAGGATTTGCAAAATATACTGGAGGCGCAGGATGGTTGGCGTATCCAAACCAGGGTAGAGACTGTGATTAATCAGCTCGGGCTGCTTCCAGATGCGCGAGTAGAAAGTCTTTCAGGTGGCGTAAAAAAACGAGTAGCGCTTGCACGTGCCCTGGTAGTAATGCCAGATGTGCTGCTGTTGGATGAACCGACCAATCATCTCGATTTTTCGTCTATCGTATGGCTAGAAAGTTTACTCAAAGATTTTCCCGGTAGTGTCATTTTTATCACGCATGATCGCCGTTTTCTAGATAATGTTGTTACGCGGATTATTGAACTTGATCGTGGACATCTAGAGAATTTTCCAGGGAGTTTTGCGGTTTACCAACAGAAGAAAGCTGAGATTCTTCAAATTGAAGCGGTGCATCATCAGAAATTTGATAAAGTGCTGGCACAAGAAGAAATCTGGATACGTAAAGGTGTTCAGGCGAGATGTACGCGCAATGAAGGTAGAGTAAGACAATTGGAAGCATTACGTCTGGAACGGGCAGCCAGACGTGAGCGAGTTGGATCGGTTAACTTTACCATCGAACAAGGAGAGCGTTCAGGCCAATTAGTCGCAGAACTAGAGCATGTTTCCAAAAGCTACGACGATAAGACCATTATCAGAGATTTTTCTTGTCGGATCATGCGGGGCGATCGGGTTGGGTTATTGGGTCCGAATGGTGTTGGAAAATCAACTTTATTAAAGCTTATATTGGGGGAGTTGAAACCCGATTCAGGAAGCATACGTAAGGGAACTAAGCTAACGGTGGCCTATTTCGATCAAATGCGTGAGCAGTTAAACGAGGAGCTAACGTTAGTAGAATCAATCAGCCAGGGATCTGATTTCATAGAGATTGATGGTGAGCGTAAGCATGTTATTAGTTATCTGGAAGATTTTTTATTTGCCCCACAGCGTGCTCGCTCAATAGTCAAATCGTTGTCAGGTGGCGAGCGTAATCGGCTGCTGCTGGCTCGCTTATTTACGCGACCAGCCAATGTGCTAGTGTTGGACGAGCCAACCAATGATCTCGATATCGAAACGCTTGAATTACTAGAAATGCTGCTACAAAGTTATGCCGGTACATTGTTTCTAGTCAGTCATGATCGCGCATTTCTCGACAATGTAGTAACCCAGGTAATTGCCTTTGAAGGAAATGGCATTTTGAGAGAATATGTGGGAGGATATGAGGATTGGGTCCAGAGTAAACATTCTGGAGAGATGGCACTGCAGCAGAAAGGGGCTACGCCTAAATCTTCTTCGGTTTCCCAGGACAAAAGAACTAAATCTACGTCTCGTATTAAATTGAGCTACCAAGAAGCGCGTGAACTTGCAGCTTTGCCAGAAAAAATTGATTTACTGGAAAGGGAGCAATCATCTATTACTACGCGATTGAGTGATCCTGCAATTTATCGAAATTTCCCTGAGGAGGCTAAGGCTTTACAAATGCGATTTTCTGCAATAGAGCAAGAACTGGCAAAGTGCTTTGCACGCTGGGAAGAATTGGAATCCAAGCAATCAACAGCATGAAGTTAGAAGAAGATTGTTTGGAGATTACCGTAGATAATTTCCCTATCCACAACAGGGAGATTACTATTATATTCATTGACTTAACATGAATATTCATTGACTTAACATCACTCATCGTTTAAAGTTTACATTTTTGAGAGGAGGAGGCACAAAGTGAAAAAGTCAGCAGCTGTTAAATTATTACTTGCTACTGGCATGTCTCTGGCATTTTCTGGTGTAGTACAGGCAACCGGTAATGCTGAAGCAGCCAAAGCCAAAATTTCCATGTGTGTGGGTTGCCATGGAATAGAGGGGTATCGCACATCTTATCCTGTTGTTTATCATGTTCCGAAACTGGGTGGGCAACATGAAGTTTATTTAGCTAAAGCACTGAGAGATTATAAGTCAGGAGAACGTAAACATCCCCAAATGAGTGGAATTGCAGCCACCCTTTCCGATCAAGATATTGAAGATTTGGCTGCTTATTACGCAAGTAAATAATTTTCCCATTTATGCAAGGATAAGGACATGAAAAATTTTGTTGTTGCCGCAGTAAGCGGTGTGGTATTACTCTTTTCCGGGCACAGTATTGCAGCCGATATCGAAGCTGGCAAGAAAAAAGCTGCAGAGGTGTGTGCTTCCTGTCATGGAGCCGATGGTAATAGCGCTGCCCCAAATTTCCCTATAATTGCTGGTCAACCCAGAACTTATCTTGAGAAAGCCTTAAAAGACTATAAAACTGGTGAGCGTAAAGATCCTATCATGGCTGGAATGGCTGCACCGTTGAGCAACGAAGACATTGAAAATCTGGCTTTTTATTTCTCCAGCCAATCTGGTCTATATGTGAAGAAATAATTTATTCCGTGAATGAGCGAGGAGATCATATCTCGTTTATTCAAAAAGAAATATAACATAAGAACGGAATTAAAACGGAATGTGTGATTTCATACATTCCGTTTTTTATTGATCTAATTTACCTATCCATTTATCCAGACAATCAAAGTAAATCTGAGCATCCGGTGGTGTTTGATTGCGTTGCGCCTGCCAAAGCATTTCAGCGAGACATTCAATGATTAGATGAGTTGCATCGTGCTCATTTCCAGTTTTCTTAAGTAAAAGTTCAAATTTCTTGCGAATTCCAACCGGTTGGTCAATGGAAAGCTGCTCTTTAATGGCAATATGCATACTCATATGAAGAAAGGGATTGGTTTCTCCCATCTCTGGAAAATAGTTTTTATCACGATAACGCTCGCTATTATCAAGCATCTCTTGATATTCAGGATGCAACAAGATCACTTCCAGTGCGATGTTTTCAATGCCAGACAGGATTTCTTTTTGGCGGTATTTACGCCAGGTGTCAAAGAATAGTTGGCGAACCTGCTCTCTCGATGGATTAAACATTTAGGAAACCAATGGGATACAATCCCAGTTCTTTTCATCAAACTCACATAAATCATTAATGCAGCAATAACTACATGCGGGTTTTCTTGCCTTGCATACATAACGTCCATGCAGAATTAACCAATGATGGGCATCATGGCGAAATTCAACGGGCACAAACTTCATGAGTTTATCCTCAACCACACGCACATTTTTGCCACGGGCAAGGCCTGTTCGATTGGCAACACGAAAAATATGAGTATCGACAGCAATGGTCGGCTCACCGAAGGCAGTATTTAAAATAACATTGGCAGTTTTGCGCCCGACCCCTGGTAGCTTTTCAAGTTCATCTCGTGTTTTCGGTACCTGACTGCAATGATGTTGGATGAGTAATTGACACGTTGCAAGGATATTTTTTGCTTTTGTCCTATATAAGCCAATGCTTTTGATCAGACTACTTAACCCAGCTTCATCCAGTGCTGCCATTTTCTCGGGAGTGTTAGCCAATGGGAAAAGCTTTTTTGTTGCCAGATTGACACTCTTGTCCGTGGCTTGTGCCGAAAGTATTACAGCTATGAGTAGTTCGAACGGTGTAGTGTATTCAAGTTCAGTTGTGGGGTGAGGATTGGCAGCTTTGAAGCGCGTAAAAATCTCGTAACGTTTAGCGGCATTCATGGTCTGGAGTGATTATTTTTGATCAATTGTTTCAGTGCGGCTTGCAAGAGCTCGCGCTAATGCTGCTTGAATGGCTGCCTTTTTCAGATGGGCATTTTCTGTGGCAGATTGAGATTCTTTTACCACCGGTGATTTTTGTGCAAATTTCTCGGTTTGTATTTGTTTGTCACGCTCAAGTCTTTGTAATCTAAATTGATGGCGTACTCGCGCCCTATCAGCAGCTTGCTGTTTCATTTCCTGAGCCTGATTTTCAGGATAGGGCGCAATGGAGATCATGCTAATACAGTCTACCGGACAGGGAGCCACGCACAGCTCACAGCCGGTACATTCTTCTGTGATGACCGTATGGATCTGCTTGGCGGCACCTACAATCGCATCGACAGGACAAGCCTGTATACAGAACGTACAGCCAATGCATTGCTCTTCGTTGATAAAAGCGGCCGATTTAGGTTTGGGTACACCATGTGCTGTATTCAGAGGTTTGAAAGCTACACCGAGTAAGGCAGCAAGTTTACGGATACCTTCTGCATCTCCGGGTGGGCATTGATTGATATCGGCATGGCCTTCTGCGATAGCAGTAGCATAAGGTAGACAGCCTGAAAAGCCACATTGACCACATTGTGTTTGTGGCAGAATGGCATCGATTTGTTCTATTAATTTGTATTTATCAGACATCATGGCAGAAAGTGCAAATTGCTTCAACAGATTGGCGTATCAGATCAGGGCCATGATAAATCAAACCTGTGTAGAGTTGGATCAGATTCGCTCCCGCTTCTATTTTTTCCTTTGCATCTTCAGCAGACATGATGCCGCCGACACCGATAATGGGTATGGTTTCTTGCAGCAAAGCATGTAATTTTCTAATCACTTCGGTACTGAGTAGTTTGAGTGGTGCACCGCTTAAACCACCTGTCTCACTGGAAAGTGGTAGATGTTCTAAATTTTGACGTGAAATAGTAGTGTTGGTAGCAATAACGCCATCAATTTGGTATTTTATTAACTGCTGAGCGATCGCTTCCAGTTGTGATGATTCCATATCGGGTGCAATTTTTATGACTAATGGCGTATATTTACCATATTGATCACTAAGTTTTGTTTGCTCTGTTTTTAATAGATGCAATAAGCGCTCAAGCTCGGCAGTATTTTGTAATTGTCTTAAATTGCGGGTATTGGGTGAAGAAATGTTGATGGTCACGTAGCTGGCATAACGATAAGTCTTTTGAAAACAAATCAAATAATCTTCTGCTGCTTTCTCTAGCGGTGTATCAAAATTCTTACCAATATTAACACCCAGGATGCCCTGAAAATTAGAACGCTTAATATTCTCGATCAGGTAATCGATACCGTGGTTATTAAAACCCATGCGATTGATAATTGCCTGTGCTTGAGGAAGACGAAATAGACGCGGCCGTGGATTACCCGGCTGTGGGCGAGGTGTTACCGTGCCCACTTCGATAAAGCCAAATCCCAACTTTGCAAGAACATCAATGTAATCGCCATTTTTATCTAATCCGGCTGCAAGGCCAACAGGATTGGGAAAATCTAAACCCATTATCCTACGGGATTTACAGGCAAACGAGCGACTTGGGAGCAATCCAAAGTTTTGCAGGTGTTGTAATGCACTAAGAGAAAGGGTATGTGCTGCTTCTGGGTCTAGCGTGAATAGCAGCGGACGAAAAAGACTATATAGCATTGAAACTTATTTTATCCCGAAAGCGGCCGAATTAAGTAGGGCAATCTATAGGATTATTCTGAAGAGAAGGATTATTAAAGGTTTGCCATTGTCCGTCTTGCAGGCTTTGTAAGGGTTGGAAATTGGCTTTATAACTCATTTTTCGGCTTTCACCAATCCAGTAGCCCAAATAAAGAAAAGGCAGTTTCTTGATGCGGCATTGTTCTATCTGCCACAAAATATTAAAAGTACCAAAACTTGCATTGGAAACATCTGGATCGTAAAAAGTATATACTGAAGAGAGGCCATCCGGTAATTGATCAACGATACTGATCATGCGCAGTTGATCATTTTCATGGAAGGTAATAAGCCTAGAATCGACGTTGCTTTGCAGCAAAAAATTGCAATATTGATCGCGACTATCATAATCCATGCCGCCGTTAGCATGGCGTTTCACTTGATAACGACGATAAAGACGGTAATGATCAGGATGGTAATGCAATTTATGGTGTGTGGCCACCAAATGTTGATGTTGCCTCCAAGCTCTGCGTTGTGCCCGATTAGACGAAAACCGATCAACAATGATGCGTACCGGAACGCAGGCCTCACACTGCTCACAGTTTGGGCGGTAAACAAAATTACCACTGCGGCGGAAACCGATTTTGATTAGTTGAGCATAGATCGGTGCATCTATCAGGTGATCTGGTAGCACAATTTGTGAACGGGCAAGTTTGCTGGGCAAATAGCTGCATGGATAAAATTCAGTAGTATGAAATTTCATAACCGGCAAGATAGCATCATTCTGGATAGACATAATCAAAATGCCATTTCCCAAGTTTTTCTGGAGCGGCGACTAAGTTATTTAATATTTGAGCAAATTCAATGCGAGGAATTTCTCTGGCACCTAATGAAGTAAGGTGTCTCGTTTTCATCTGACAGTCAATCATACCAAAGTTCCAGCGTTCCAATTGTTTTACCAGGTGCACAAAGGCAATTTTGGAAGCGTCAGTAACGCGGGAGAACATCGATTCCCCAAAGAACATTTTCCCTTGAGCAATCCCATACAATCCTCCTGCCAATTTTCCCTCAATCCAGGTTTCCACCGAGTGGGCCACACCCATTTGATGCAGCACAGTATAAGCTGAAATCATTTCCGGGTGTATCCATGTACCTTCCTGTTCCTTGCGAGGGGCTGCACAGGCTTGCATAACCTGGGTAAAAGCACTATCGCATCGAATTTCGTAATGATGTTTCTTCAGTGTTTTATGAAGCGAACGGGAAATTTTAAGCTCACCAGGAAATAATACCATACGTGGATTTGGACTCCACCACAGGATGGGCTCTTCCTGATTGAACCATGGGAAGATTCCACAACGATAAGCAGTCAGCAGGCGCTGTGGTGATAAGTCGCCGCCAGCGGCAAGTAAACCATTGGGTTCATCAAGTGCCATTTCTAGCGGTGGAAAATATTCTGAATTAGGAGTTAACCAATGGATCATAAGTTTATTTTGTGATGAAATACCTATACTTTGATTTAGATCAAGGTATATAGACCAATATTTTCTTAATATTAATCTATTATTCAGTTAATCCTTAGTTTGCATGAATAAATCCAACAAATGTAAAGGAGAATGAATGAAAAAATTTCGTCTCAAAACAAGAGTCGCTAGTGTCGCTGTTAGTTCATTAATTATTGCGCTAGCAACGGGCTCCCCCCAAGCGCTCGCTCATGGTGGAACATCAACTGAAGGTTTGGAGCAACAGATTAAGTTATTAGAAGGACAGCTAAAAGCTATTCGGGATGAGCTCAATCAAGTGAAAAGCAAGGCTGCTCAAGATCAGCAGGAGATTAAGAAAGTAAAAGAAGAGAATCAGCAGGAGATTAAGAAAGTAAAAGAAGAGATTGTCCGGGAAGATCGGATGATTAAGAAAGTAGAAGAGCAAGAGAGTAAACACCATCATATGATTTTCTTCCGTGGCGGCTATGCGCATAACTTGCAGGAGCGTAATGGCGCATCCCTGCAAAGTAATGTTGTACCAATCGGCGCGCAAGATGCAGGAGGCAATGATGGCTGGTATGTCGGTGCAGGTTTTGATTTTAGCCTAACAAAAGATGTGTGGGGCTTTCTACCCGGAACAGAGGTCCTTGCTGAATTGATGTTTGAATACAAAAGGTTTGGTCATTCGCAGGGTAATGCGCTGGCCAATGCTCCATCTCAATTAGCAGGAGGAGCCTTTAATCCGCGGAGTGTGACAATTAGTCAATTTACGTTGACAGCAGCGCCGAAAATTAAATTCATGGAAGGCAGCAACTTTAGACCTTGGATTATTCCTGCAGGACTAGCAATGCATGTGGTGAGTCCAGCGACTGAGTCTGTCACATACGTGGCGAATCCTGGCTATATGGTTGCTGTAGGGGCAGATTATCGATTCTGGAAGAATTTTGTTCTAGGCGTTGATGCACGCTATCATGAGGTTTTTGGTAAATTTGATGGCGTTAATCTTAGTGGCATGACTGCCGGTGGCTACCTTGGAATTGGTTTCTAACGATTTGAACACAGGTAGTGAAAGAATTGGAAGGGAAGAGAGGAATCATTGTTAGATATTAGGAAGATTATCTCCTATAGAGTTGTAATTCATCGTTGTATTTTAAATTAGATAGATAGTATTTCCCTCCTTGTTTCTAGCAAGATAGTAGATGATTTTGTGACGAAGCCTTTACACCCCGCTGCATGCTGGTGGGGTGTTTTTTTTATCCTTGTTTCCTGAGAAAAACCGTTTGTCAGAGACGATCACTTATCTACCGAATAATCCATGTGATCCATTTTTGTCCAACATGGTGCATTTGCATATTGAACTTACGGGGATTAAATCCGTGAAAATATTCAAGACATTTTTGATTTGAAAATGGAATGACTATCGTTTCCCTCTTTTTAATTGCTTAGCAAGCTCATGAATTTCATTAGAAAGCCGAACTTTAAATCCTTCAAATAAAATCCGATGGCATTGGTGATAAGTCTGCAATGCCTGATCAAACTGTTCTTGTCTAATGTAATGAGACATTAACCGTCGATAATTTGCTTCCGTCAAGGGTCTTAGCTCCACTACCTTGGTTAATAATAGACAAACGCGGTCATATTCTCCGTTCTTATCATGGAAACTTATGGACAAATCCAGCGCGCGGGATAATTTATTCAATAATTGGGATTGTTTTAATATTCCTGGCCCTGAATTGGAATCTTTCAGAAATGCGCCCCGGTAGAGTTTCAACAGCCGGTCAGTTAATTTAATGATCTCAGACTGCTGCCCATTATTCAGCGCTTGCTCCAACTCGTCTACAGTCGCTTCAAACGCCCACAAATCTAACCAGCAATAACTGTTATTAAGGGAAACCAAGCCAGAATTCAATATTACGGCTTCCTTGCCAAGGAGCTTGCGTAACCGGTGCAGCGCTGTTTCCAGGGACTGTTTGGCCAAGTCACCATCAGCATCAGGCCATAATATATCAGTGAGTTGAATGGAATGAACATTACGACCACCCAATGTGACTAGCGTCTCCAGCAATTCGAGTATCTTCTTTTGGCTTTTGCCAGAATGCCCTAGCTGTTTTCCTTTAACTTCTACTATTAATGAACCAAAACTATAGATTCGCACTGACCAAGGCCATTTCTCGAGATGGAAAGGGGGAGAATCCAACAGCCGGAGTTGTTTTAGTAAACTTACAGCAAATTTTTCTTCAATACCGCTCTCGATGGCCAGTAAACACAAAGGTGTCAAAACCTTTGGGCGCCATCCGAAAAAAGCAAAAAACTTTTCGGTATGCATGATTTGTAATAGCTCTTTTATGGCTGCAAGTGTACGAGGCTGATTTTGTTGTAAATATGCTAACCAAGCATCGGCAACATAATACTGGATCTGATTATGTTTATTATTAATATCTTTAGCTGCTGCGGAAAACAAAAAAAGCGTTTGTTCTGCTTTTTGCCATTGTGACAACTCGGCGAGTATTTGCACTTCAAGCGACCAAAAGCTGACATAAGCGATTTCAAAGTGAACCAATTGTGCCAATTGCAGCGCTCGCTGATTCTGTTCCAAGGCATATTGCAGGTCGTCGGCTAACGCGGCTAACCATACAGCATTGGCATAGTGCATCACAATCGGGATGCGCTGTCGATCATTCCTTGACTTAATTCCTTTTTGCAAGGCATTTTCAGCGCTGATCAGATCACCATTATTGATATGGCAACCCACGCTATTAGCAAGTAACATCCCTTCAAATAAACGAACACCTGATGTCTTTGATAATTCCAGTCCTTTATGGGTATATTCAAGCCCTTTGACGGCATCGGCTATCAATAGCCTTTGAACGACTAATAGATAAGCACTCATGATTCTTATCATAACGGGCAAGGTCTCATCTTCCAGCGCCAATTCCAAGTAAGGAATAAATGAATATGCTTTAGTTAATTGAAAGTTAAACATGTAATACTGGGTCAATTGCACGCTCAGCAGTGTCTTGATTGACTTGATGGTAATGAAGTGGAATATTCTTTCGCAGATTCTAATTAAACTCCTCGACAATGGATGTTGAATGCTATATATAGAGAAAGCCTGTAACGCCGTTGCATAAAATTGGATTTTTAATTCAATCGATGAGCAGACATATCGCTTACGTATTTCATCAAAGCGATTCATCCAGATTTTCAATCTGGAAAAATCATCCCAACTGATTGCAATTGCTCCAACCGCAGCAATCCAAGCAGAATAAATACCCTTGATATCTTGAGCAGTAACAAAGTGGTGATAGCTTTTTTCCAGTCGCTCTTCGGCTAATAAAGGATCAGATGGCTTCAATGCAATGGCGTACCAATAGTTCAACCAGGTATCCGCATCTAGGTGTTCGTCTGGCAATGCTTCCGCCCATTGTCGGACAGTGCGATGCCGCCCGGTGCTGATCAACTGATCCGCACACTCTAATAACAGCACCTTCAATGACGACCAATCTTGTAATTTCTGATAAAGCAGCATAGCTTCAACAGGATTATCCTGTTTGGCCAGTATCGCAGCTGCCTTATGCTGCAATTCTTGCCAATTCTCCTGAGTAAATAGTGTATCGGCCTGGGTGAGCAATAAATCTCTGAACAGCGGATGAAAGCGGTAAGTGGGAGTAGAGCCGGCAGTACGCTCAATCAAGAAATTTCTAGAGACCAGCTCATCGAGATAGGATTTTGCCTGGTGGTAGCCGGTTAACTCCATACCCATTTCTGCCGTCAATTGCGTAAACAATGCACTGGTTACTAAAAACTCATGCAGTTCTCGGGGGAAGCGAGCAAGTATTTCCGAAACCAGATAATCAAAAATATTTTGATCAACAGGAAAATCTTCAGAAAAACCGGGGATGCTCAATTGTCTCGCCATCAATACCATGCCGGTAGCCCAACCTCGTGTTTTTGACTGGATATGATGGATTTGATGATCATCAAGTTGTGGATTAAGCCATTTTAAGAATGCACGGCCTTCCACATCTTTGAACTGTAACTCAATGTCACCTATCTCTAATAACTCATTATTCAGATGCAAGCGTTTAAGTGCAGCACCGAGTCGATTCCTGCTGATACAGATCAATTGCATGTCATGCGGCAGCTGATTTATAGCAATTTGTAACAGGTGGAAAAAAGTGGGATCCTTTTCCAGTTCCTGGCAATTATCCAGCACAATCGCCGATTCCTGCGTAAGTGAAGCAAAAAGCTCGCGAAAAAAGACAGGCGCAAAGTTTTCTACATCATCGGCATATTCAGCGATAAAAACCGGTAGTTTAAGCTTCTGTGAGGGATAATTTTTTTGCGCAGCCAATGCCAGAAAATAAAAAATATCGGCAAAATTATTCTCACTGATATCAATTCGGTGCCATAGAAAAGGTACTTGCTGCTTTTTCAATAAACTGGCGACAAAAAGGGTCTTGCCAGATCCAGGCGGCCCATTTACCCAGATCACCTTGGCTCTTTTTCTTTGTTCAACCAGCGCAAATAAGCGATCACGCTCAAAAACACGCTCGTAATCTGGAGGCATGATTTTAGTTGGAAACCCTTTTGTTGCCACTACTTAACCTTCTATTGAGCATTTTTTCAATCTGTATGCCATTTGTAAGTCTTCCCTTGTTAAATTGAAAAAATATAATCAATTACAAAGGAGTATCTCGAAATAGCAAGCTAAATGTGTTCAACAAAATCTATCTTTTTAGCGTGATTGAGATATAAGCATTTAACTACAGTCAACTGTTTTATTAAGTGGTTTTAATAATAGCTAACTACTATTAAAAAATAAATATGATATTAGATTAGAATTTATACTGATGTAATTTTTATTACAGTTATATGAAATAAAAAAACAATAAGATGGAGATGTTGCTCGATTTTCTTAAGGAGCCTCTACGCAAGTTGTCATACCGCAAGCTTCTCCTTGCTCCGTTTCAAGCGCTCCTGGATGGACTGCTCGACTTTGGCTAAGCGTTTGAGGCCGTATTGGATTGTTTTAAAACGTTGATTGGTACTGTCGCGGGGAAAAAACTCCTTGCGCCTTGCCCGCTTGAGAACGGCGTAAATCGTGGGTCTTGAGACTCGAAAGCGCTCGACAAGTTGAGACACTTTCCAGCAGCGAGTTAGGTCAAAGCTGCCACAGCTCCTGACGGTCAAGTGGCGTGAGTCTTATATGTTTGTGCATGTTCATTTACAGTATTCTCCAAAATATTGGAAACAACGCTAGAAATTCTTACAAATAACAATTAACAACAATTATCGACTGATCTTGAGGAGAGAAACATGAGTAGTCGCATCGTATTTATCGATTCACACATCGCCAACTATCAAAGCCTGATTGTACAACTGCCGCAAAACACCGAAGCAATCCTGCTCGAAGCAGAACGGGACGGCATCGAGCAAATCCTTGCAGCCTTGCAAGGGAAAACGAACCTTGATGCGATTGACATCATCTCCCATGGATCACCCGGAATCATTACGCTCGGCTCCGGTGTACTCAACAACGACAACCTCAACGACTACAAAGAACAACTGGCACAAATCGGCCAGCACTTAACGGATGGTGGCGATATTCTGCTGTATGGCTGTGAGGTAGCACAGGGAGAAACCGGGCAAAGGTTCATAGAGCAATTATCCCTGCTGACCGGCGCCGATGTGGCTGCTTCAACCAATTTGACCGGCGCAACCGAGCTGGGTGGGGACTGGATGCTGGATGCATGGATGGGCACCATTCAAACCAAAGCAATGCGCTTCTCTTATGATGATGTGCTGGCCAGCAATGGAGAATTCCGCGTCAATACCACGGTAACCAGTAATCAACAATCTCCTACCATCACGGCGTTAAAGGATGGTGGCTTTGTGGTGAGCTGGCAGTCCTCGGATGGCAGCGGCTATGGCATCTATGGCCAGCGCTATAACGCAGATGGCACAGTGCGGGGCGCCGAATTCAGGATCAATACCACGGTAGCCTCTGATCAACAATCTCCTACCATCGCGGCGCTAGAGGATGGCGGCTTTGTGGTGAGCTGGCATTCCTTTGGTCAGGATGGCAGTGACTGGGGGATATATGCCCAGCGCTATAACGCGGATGGCACTGTGCGGGGCGCCGAATTCAGGGTCAATACCACGGTAGCCTCTACTCAAGATTATCCTACCATCACGGCGTTAGCGGATGGCGGCTTTGTGGTGAGCTGGGAGTCCTGGAATCAGGATGGCATCTACTATGGCATCTATGGCCAGCGCTATAACGCCGATGGCACAGTGCGGGGCGCCGAATTCAGGGTCAATACCACGACAGCCGATAGTCAAAATGCTCCTACCATCACGGCGTTAGCGGATGGCGGCTTTGTGGTGAGCTGGATGTCCTTGAGTCAGGATAGCAGTGGCTGGGGGATATATGCCCAGCGCTATAACGCGGATGGCACAGTGCGGGGCGCCGAATTCAGGGTCAATACCACGGTAGCCAGTAGTCAACAATCTCCCACCATCACGGCGCTAGCGGATGGTGGTTTTGTGGTGAGCTGGCAGTCCGACTGGCAGGATAGCAGCGGCCGGGGGATATATGCCCAGCGCTATAACGCCGATGGCACAGTGCGGGGCGCCGAATTCCGCGTCAATACCACGGTAGCCTCTGATCAACAATCTCCTACCATCACGGCGCTAGCGGATGGCGGCTTTGTGGTGAGCTGGGAGTCCTGGAATCAGGATGGCAGCGGCTATGGCATCTATGCCCAGCGCTATAACGCCGATGGCACAGTGCGGGGCGCCGAATTCCTGGTCAATACCACGGTAGCCAATAATCAATATGATCCTACCATCACGGCGCTAGCGGATGGCGGCTTTGTGGTGAGCTGGATGTCTTTGAATCAGGATGGCAGCGGCTGGGGGATATATGCTCAGCGCTATGATGCACCAGTCAATACAGCGCCTACAAACATTAACCTAAATAATACGCATATCTTCGAAAATAGCCCCGTAGGTACGGTAATTGGTACCCTGACTTCCACTGATGTTGATAACAGTACTGGTTTTACCTATGCTTTGGTTAGCGATACGGGTGATACCGATAATGCCAGTTTCATCATCAATGGCGACAAGCTTTTGTTAAATACTCCAGTCGATTATGAAATTAAGAATAGTTATAGTATCCGGATAGAAACCACAGACACCGGTGGCCTGTCATTTGAAAAGACACTCACAATCAGCATTGATAATGTCAATGAGGCCCCTACTGGAACTGCTACGGCATCACTGCCGAACGGTACGGAAGATACTCCCTATACCGTCAACGTCTCCGACTTGCTGGC
>NZ_JAWJYP010000033.1:0-35972 GCF_033063275.1 Nitrosomonas sp. Is37
GATTTCTATCGCTTTTCTAGGCATAATGCCTAGTATAAATCAAATAATATATGCTATTAATGCAATTAAACACTAGTTTTGATGCGTAATGCCTGCATGACTCCAGGCAAATTGATATAAGGAATGGCATTAAAATGCACGACTGGCGATACTTTCTTCGGTGCCGCAAATACATGATCTAAACAGCCGTTCCATCGCGCAGAGTTACTTTTATCAACCCCTTCGTAAAGAAAAGCGTAATCCAGTACGACTTCTATTCTCTGTCTTACCCTGGAGGCCGTTTCCGTCTTACCTTTCCAGATTGAATTGAGGACTGCTTTGGCATCATCAATACCAATATGAGTTACTGATTTATCTCCGATGAATGGAAATGCGTACTGCTCAAGTGTGTTTATCCATTGACTTGCATGCTTACTATTTGCGCCAGCCTGCTTTTTTATGGTTTATACACTCACGCGCGTATTCAGAAAAAGTCTTACTAGGTTTTTCTATCCACAATACTTCTTTAGGTGATTGTCCGTGCAAGATTGCACGACGCATGTCATTGGCTGTTTCACGTGTTTCTGCCAGGGTTCTACATTTGTTGAGCCTAATCCAAGCTCGATTGGTCGACCATTTTGCTTATATCGGAATACCCAACTTCGAGAACCTGATTCCCTTACCCGTAACAGAAGATTACCACCATCTGAATGTGTGCCAGGTGGAAGTGAGTTAATTTGAACTGCTTTGAGTTTTTTGACTTCTCTTGCCATCTCGTCTTTCCATCCGTCTTTCCCTAAATGTAGGATGGTAGTATATTTTTTGAGACGATTTTGGACAAACTATTTACTAAGTAGCTTGTTTTATCAACACTTTAACACTTCTTTGGATAGTGTTGGATTAAGTGTTGGCGGAGAGAGAGGGATTCGAACCCTCGATAAGCTTTTTGTGCCTATACTCCCTTAGCAGGGGAGCGCCTTCGACCACTCGGCCATCTCTCCTTAGAGCCGCAAGAATAGCGGGTTAAGAATGCCAGGTCAAATTTTTTATGACTTCTCGCAAATTTTATTGAGCTTGATCTAAATCAAAAGCCTTATGAAGAACCCTGACTGCAAGTTCCATATATTTCTCGTCCACTACGACTGATATCTTAATTTCTGAAGTTGTAATCATCTGAATATTGATTCCCTCTTCAGCCAAGACACGAAACATCTTACTAGCAATACCTGCATGCGAACGCATTCCCACACCCACTAATGAAACTTTGGCAATCTTATCACCACCAATGACATCTCGTGCACCAATATGAGGCAAAATCTTATCCCTCAATATGTTCATTGTATTGGTAAATTCATTACGATTGACAGTAAAGGAAAAATCAGTGGTTCCATCGTGGCTCACATTCTGAATAATCATATCCACGTCAATATTGGCATCAGCAACAGGACCAAGAATTTGGTAAGCAACACCTGGATGATCTGGCGCACCCAGTATAGTTATTTTTGCTTCATCGCGATTAAAAGCAATGCCTGAAATTACAGCCTGTTCCATATTATTATCTTCCTCAAAAGTGATCAGTGTACCTTCTCCATCTTCTCCAAAGCTAGAAAGCACTCTGAGCTTAACTTTGTATTTGCCGGCAAATTCAACTGAACGTATTTGTAATACCTTAGAACCGAGGCTCGCCATTTCGAGCATCTCTTCAAAGGTAATTGTTTTCAATCGCCTTGCTTCTGGTACGATTCGAGGGTCGGTTGTATAAATACCATTCACATCCGTGTATATCTGACATTCATCGGCCTTAAGCGCTGCCGCAAGCGCCACGCCAGTAGTATCCGACCCTCCTCGCCCTAACGTAGTAATATTATTAGCTTCATCGATGCCTTGAAAACCTGCAACCACCACAACGTATCCCGCTTCAAGATCAGCCCGAATTCTGTCTTCATCTATTTTTAGAATTCGTGCTTTGGTGTGCGCACTATCAGTTAATATTCTAACTTGTCCACCTGTATAACTCTTGGCTTTAATATTAAGTTCCTTCAATGCCATCGCTAATAATGCAACGGTAACTTGTTCACCGGTAGAAACCATTACATCAAGCTCACGAGGATCAGGATGAGCTTGAATTTCTTTAGCTAATGCAATAAGGCGATTAGTTTCTCCACTCATAGCAGAAACAACCACAACTAATTCGTGACCCTGAGTAAAGTATTTAGCAACACGCCGGGCTACATTTTTGATACGCTCGGTACTACCAACCGATGTCCCACCATATTTTTGAACGAGAAGAGCCACTTAATTAACCAATTTTACTAGAAATGGAAACAATCAAAATTATCTTTGAGATTTTACACATTTCTTGGAAAGAACACTATCTTCTTACTATAAATTCAAATAAAAAAACACTTGCGAAATCGTTATGCTGGCTTGTAATATCCCAATAAAACTCTTTATTGTCTCAATACAAACTGGTAACAAAGAATGGCCGATCAGAATTATATAATCAGACAGCAGGATAAAAATGCTGCGGTAAGCTTTATTGATAATCAAATAGCTAGTAATTCACATTGGTTAACTATGGACGATACCCAACGTCTGGGTGCTGAACTTGAGTATCAAAATGTCAGACACGACTCTATAGCTTTGAATGAGTGGTGTCAAAAATGGTTGAATGAAACCCAGTGGGTACAGTTAAAGAATGCGATTTCTATTGCAAGAGATCAGATTGAAAGTCAAAAATATAGACCGCCGCTTAAAACTATCGGTATAACGTATACAGCATGGCAAATTCTTTCTGAATTGGCAAAGCATGATGGCGTGACACTTTCTGAAGTCATCATCAACAGACTGGGAAATAACTGGTTAAATTTATATAATGGCGCAGAAACTGGTAACTATAGTAATAAATCAAATCAATCCTGATATAAATCCATAAATATGGTCTTTAACTACTTTAGATAAAATTGATTCGAAATTACGTTATCACAATAAGTTCCACTATACGATAAGCAATCTTTTAGCTTAAGAAACAATCTCATTGCCTGCATAGCGCAACCAATAAGCTATAATTATTCAATTACTTATGTTACCATCTATTGCCATTGCTGCATTTAATCATGTATTAGACGGAGAGTCATGGGCATGTAACCGTCTACAATCTTTCGCAGGCAAATCTATTCATCTTTCTATTTTCCCACTAATTGATTTGAATATCGTGATACAAACTGATGGGAAATTAGCAATAGCCTCTCCAGTTAATGCCAGCACAGATACTACCCTTATTGTCGCTCCAAGTTTGCTACCGCGTCTGATTTCTCGCGATGAAAGTGCTTTTGATGAAAT
The DNA here is from genome assembly GCF_033063275.1 of Nitrosomonas sp. Is37. Classification (NCBI taxonomy): domain Bacteria; kingdom Pseudomonadati; phylum Pseudomonadota; class Betaproteobacteria; order Nitrosomonadales; family Nitrosomonadaceae; genus Nitrosomonas; species Nitrosomonas sp. Is37. The sequence goes on from NZ_JAWJYP010000033.1 coordinate 3,322, forward strand.
CAAGATTATGGGAGATACCACATTTGCTAATGAATTATTATTCATTAGCAAAAATCTGTATTGGGATATCGAGCAAGATATAAGCTCCATTTTTGGCGATGTGCTTGCTCACCGTATGGTTAAAGCTGGACAAAATTTGATTCATTGGCAATCAGAAAGCATGCTTAATCTATCTCAAGCGCTGATCGAATATCTTACAGAAGAAAAATCTGTTTTATCCAACCATACTGATATTGATCGCTTTACTATTGAAGTAAATTTATTACAAGATCACGTAACACATCTGGAAAAACGAATTTATCGTTTAATCAATCTATTACCCTTCAAAGCAGAAAAAAACATTTCTTTATAAATAGGGAGTAATGAACTGACTTAGAATAGAGTGAATAATAATTATTAATTCTACCCTTCCTCTTATTTATATTCTTTGTCAGACATAACAATAAATGCGAATTTTTCGCCTCATAAAAATTATTCTAATCGGATTCCATTTTGGCTTAGATGATATTTTACTTAGCCATCCACGTTTGCGATTATTGCGGCCGCTAGCCAAATTAGTGCCATTCAGGGCGCGTCTCAAATTACCTCCTGCTATGCGTTTACGTCTGGCACTGGAAAAACTGGGACCCATTTTTATCAAATTTGGTCAAATGCTCTCCACTCGCCGGGATTTATTAGCGCAGGATTTTGCTGATGAACTAGCAAAACTCCAGGATCAAGTCCCTCCGTTTCCTTCCGATTTAGCCGTTGCTACGTTAGAAAAAGTTTATGAAAAACCAATCAATGAAGTATTTTTTAAATTTGAAAAACAACCCGTAGCCAGCGCATCAGTCGCTCAAGTTCATTTTGCAACTTTATATAATGGTACAGAAGTTGCCGTCAAAATTTTACGCCCAGATATCGCGCCTGTCATTGCGCATGATGTTGCATTAATGGAAACAGGCGCATGGTTACTTGAAGCGGTCTGGCCAGATGGTAAACGCTTAAAGTTACGTGAAGTGGTAACAGAATTTGCACGCCACTTGGAAGATGAACTCGATTTAATTCGTGAAGCAGCCAATTGCAGCCAATTGCGGCGCAATTTTTTAGATTCTTCCTTATTATTCGTTCCGGAAGTTTATTGGGACTATTGTCATTCAGAAGTCATGGTTATGGAACGTGTGCAGGGTATACCCATTAGCCATATCAGCACACTTCGTGAGCATGACATTGATATTCCCCAACTTGCCCGTGTTGGCGTTGAAATTTTTTTTACACAAGTATTCCGGGATGGTTATTTTCACGCTGACATGCACCCTGGCAATATTTTTGTCGGATTGGATGGGCGCTACATTGCAGTAGATTTCGGCATTATGGGAACGCTCAGTGATGAGGATAAAAATTATCTGGCACAAAATTTTCTAGGCTTCTTTCGTCGTGACTACAGACGTGTAGCGCAAGCGCATATCGAAGCAGGCTGGGCACCAAGAACTACGCGTGTCGATGATTTTGAGGCTGCCATTCGCGCTGTTTGTGAACCAATTTTTGATAGACCATTAAAGGAAATCTACTTTGGACGTGTTCTGTTGCGATTGTTTCAGGTTTCACGCCAATTTAATGTAGAAATTCAACCTCAACTCGTATTGCTGCAAAAAACCCTGCTCAATATTGAAGGACTCGGGCGTGATCTTGATCCCGATCTCGATTTATGGAAAACAGCCAAACCATTCTTGGAAAGCTGGATGTCGGAGCAAGTTGGCTGGCGTGGTTTAATAGGCCATATTCAAAAAGAAGCACCTAACTGGGCGACGATGCTGCCAGAATTTCCACGCTTGCTACACTACCAGCTAGGCCAAGAACGTGTTCTAGTAATGGAAGACAGGCTTGCTGAACTGGTTGCACAAGAAAAAAAACAAAGTCGTTTACTTGCCTTAGTGGCGGTATTGCTTGCGGCACTCCTTGGCGCCCTGCTATACACCCAACTCTATCTTTAAAGTAGAAAAATTAGATTTGCTAAAACTCATTTTTGGGTGGTAAGGTTATGACGCTTTTTGAAGCTTGCAATGTAGTTCAGCACTTTACTAATTAATCATATTGCGATCGATAATGTTAGCCTACGTATCAACTCTGATAATTTTTTTATCCTGGCAAAGCAATCCTCAAAATACTTCAGGAACTGAATTACAAACAGAGATGACTACTTAGTCAGTTATAGACCGAAAATCAAATTGAGATAACTCGATGACTTATTATCAAAAACATGTTTTTTTCTGCGTCAATCAACGTAAAGCCGGCGAAGCCTGCTGTAATAATCACAACGCTCAAGCAATGCGTGATTATGCAAAAGACCGAATTAAAGCGCTTGATCTTAGTGGGAAAGGGAAAATTCGCATTAACAACGCTGGCTGCCTTGATCGTTGTAACGAAGGGCCTGTCATTGTGGTTTACCCAGAAGACATTTGGTACACCTATGTTGACCAGGAAGATATTGATGAGATCATTGATGAGCATTTGATCAACGGCCATATCGTTGAACGTCTGAGAATTTGAGCCTTACCACCTCAATTTCATCAGATCGATAGATTTGAAAACACCGACTGAACATAAGTTATTTATTAAGGGTCCAGCTGGCAAACTGGAAACAATTGTCTTAGTTCCAGCTTCCAAACCTCGCGGAATTGCCATTATTGCTCATCCGCATCCGCTTTACCATGGCAATATGGATAATAAAGTCGTATATATTCTCTCCAAAGCATTGATTGAATCTGGTTATATCACAGTTAAATTCAATTTTAGAGGGGTAGGTGCGAGTGAAGGAAATCATGCCGAAGGTATCGGAGAAGTGGAAGATGTGCTGGCAATTACTCAAGCTATTCGTCATCAATATGACATTATCCCCTATCAATTACCATTATTACTCGCCGGCTTTTCCTTCGGTGGGGCCATACAAGCCTACGCTGCACAACAACTTAACCCCCAAAAATTAGTGCTCATTGCACCTTCTGTTGACCGACTGAATGCACCAGCTGTAATCAATCATGCAGATAGCGTACTCATCGTACATGGCGACCAGGATGATATTGTTTCCCTCCGTTCTGTTCTTGATTGGGCCACACCGCAAATAATTCCAGTTGTCGTCATTCCAGGGGCTGAGCATTTCTTTCACGGAAAACTCTCTATCCTTAAACAAATAATCTTAAATGCCTGTCAAATTTAGTTTATTCCTCGTAATTCTTTCAGGACATTAGACCTGATGCTTCTTTCAGCAAGAAATCTTTGAATGTCTTCGCCACATTAGAAAAACGCTTATTTTTCCGATGTACGATATACCAATGACGCATAATTGGAAATCCTTGTACATCCAGCACCTTAAGTCGATTTACCTCCAACTCCAATTCGATTGTATGCTGTGACATGATACCCAACCCCATACCCGCTTGAACAGCCTGTTTAATTGCTTCAGTGGTATCCGCCTCCATCCCTCTATTGATTTTGATCTTTTGTTCAGCAAAAAATCGCTCCATCGCACTGCGTGTTCCAGATCCTGGCTCGCGCACCAAAAAAATTTCCTGTTCAAGGCGTTTTACAGGAATTTGCTGGATATCACATAAAGGATGATTAGGCGGTGCAATGATCACCAGAGGGTTTTCCATAAAAGATTCAGACACAATATCTAGCCCCTCAGGGGGTTGTCCCATAATTGCCAAATCAGTCAGATTATCCGCTAATTGTTTAAGTACAATCTCTCGATTGGAAACATGCAAGCTGACGGTTACGTCCTGATAGCGCTGACAAAATTTAGCCAGTAAATGAGGAGCAAAATAATTGGCCGTACTAACCACTGAAATATTCAATTTGCCTCGCTCCAATCCTTTCAACTCATCCAGGGCAAGCTCCATATCCGCCAATTGTTGTGCGATGGCCCGACTGTACTGATAAAGCTCCTGCCCGGCTTCGGTCAGATATATCCGCTTACCCATTTGCTCAAACAAAGGAAGTGCTACAGTATCTTCAAGTTGCTTGATCTGGATCGAAACAGCAGGTTGTGTCAGAAAAAGCTCCTCAGCAGCCCGAGAAAAACTAAGATGACGTGCAACAGATTCAAACACTTTCAATTGACGCAGGGTAATATGCAACATAGACTTAATTAAGATGGTTAAGAATGAATATTATTTAATATATAAATAAAATCTTATCATAACTATCAGAATTATTAATTTGTTCTTATGATTAATCGTATATATAGTGTCTACTGAATTACAAATAGTCCTTTTTAATAACATTTCGTCCTGCTTTTTTCTCTAGTTTGAAGAAATCATAGGCAGGGCTCTCAATAACAGGAGATTGCAAGATGGCTGCTAAAACCTATAGCGCCGGTGTTAAAGAATATCGGCAAACTTACTGGGAACCCAACTATAACGTTCAAGATACTGATATCCTGGCCTGCTTCAAGATCACTCCTCAACCAGGTGTTGACCGTGAAGAAGCGGCCGCAGCAGTTGCTGCCGAATCCTCCACTGGAACCTGGACGACAGTATGGACTGACCTATTGACCGATTTGGATTACTACAAAGGACGCGCCTACCACATCGAAGATGTGCCTGGCGATGATACCTGCTTCTATGCATTTATTGCCTATCCGATTGATTTATTTGAAGAAGGCTCAGTCGTTAACGTATTTACTTCGCTAGTCGGTAACGTATTTGGCTTCAAAGCAATCCGTGCGTTACGCCTTGAGGATGTCCGCTTCCCCATCGCCTTTGTGAAAACCTGTGGTGGCCCACCCTATGGTATTCAAGCTGAACGTGACAAGCTCAATAAATATGGTCGTGCGTTATTGGGTTGCACTATCAAACCCAAATTAGGTCTCTCTGCTAAAAACTATGGCCGTGCTGTTTATGAGTGCCTACGCGGCGGCTTGGATCTCACCAAAGACGACGAAAATATTAACAGCCAGCCTTTCATGCGTTGGCGCCAACGTTTTGAGTTCGTGATGGAGGCAATTCATAAAGCAGAACGCGAAACCGGCGAACGTAAGGGTCATTACCTGAATGTAACGGCACCTACTCCTGAGGAAATGTACAAACGTGCTGAATTTGCCAAGGAATTGGGCGCACCTATCATTATGCACGACTTTCTGACAGGTGGTTTCACTGCGAACACAGGTCTGGCTAACTGGTGCCGGGATAATGGCCTGCTGCTGCACATCCATCGCGCTATGCACGCCGTACTGGATCGCAACCCGCATCATGGCATTCATTTCCGCGTATTGGCTAAAGCTCTGCGTCTATCCGGTGGTGATCATCTGCACTCCGGAACCGTGGTTGGTAAACTGGAAGGTGATCGTGAAGCGACCTTGGGTTGGATTGATATCATGCGCGAATCCTTTATCAAAGAAGATCGTAACCGCGGAATTTTCTTCGATCAAGATTGGGGTTCCATGCCTGGTGTATTCCCTGTTGCATCAGGTGGTATCCATGTTTGGCACATGCCAGCACTCGTTGCAATCTTTGGTGACGATGCTTGCTTACAATTTGGCGGTGGAACATTAGGGCATCCATGGGGTAACGCAGCAGGTGCAGCAGCAAACCGCGTAGCGCTGGAAGCTTGCGTAGAAGCTCGTAACGAAGGCATACCTATCGAAAAAGAAGGCAAAGCTATTCTGACCAATGCTGCCAAACACAGCCCAGAACTTAAGATCGCCATGGAAACATGGAAAGAGATCAAATTTGAATTTGATACCGTCGACAAACTGGATGTAGCACATAAATAAGTAACCTACTTGTTTCTCTGAATCATGATGATTCAGAGAAACTTTTACTGATTATCTGGAGTTAAGAATGTCTGAAATGATTGATTATAAGAGTCGTCTGAGCGATCCAGCCAGTCGGAAATTTGAAACATTTTCCTATTTGCCATCGCTGAGTGAGGAGCAAATCAGAAAGCAAGTTGAGTTTATTGTAAAAAAAGGTTGGAATCCTGCGATCGAGCATACTGAGCCTGAGTATCTCATGAGCAATTACTGGTATATGTGGAAATTACCTATGTTCGGCGAAACTGATGTAGACCGTATTCTCGCAGAAGCTGAAGCATGTCATAAAGCGAATCCAAATAATCATGTTCGCTTGATTGGTTATGACAATTTTTCCCAAAGCCAAGGTACAGCGATGGTCATTTACCGCGGCAAGACTGTTTAATCGTACAGCACGGGATAGCCATCCTTCACAACCCCCCGTTGCTAGAAAGTAGCGGGGGTTTTATTTTGCACAAAATTATCAAAAATATGAGCTACGCCTTACACGTTAATGCTGGAGAACGAAATGAGTGACGCTATCGAGCAATACATGATCAAAAATGAACCTTATTATCATCCTGTTGCTGATGAAGTAGCGCTGTATGAAGCAGCTTACTCGGCCAGGATACCGATGATGCTTAAAGGACCAACTGGTTGTGGCAAAACCCGTTTTGTCGAATTTATGGCATGGAAACTCAAGAAACCCCTTATTACAGTCGCCTGTAACGAAGATATGACTGCTTCTGACTTAGTGGGAAGATTCCTGCTGGATGCCCAGGGCACACGCTGGCAAGATGGGCCTCTGACAATTGCTGCCCGTCATGGTGCAATCTGTTATCTGGATGAAGTCGTAGAGGCAAGACAAGATACCACGGTTGTGATTCATCCGATGACTGACAGTCGCCGAATACTGCCGCTGGAAAAAAAGGGCGAACTGATCCATGCGCACCCTGATTTTCAGCTGGTTATTTCCTACAACCCTGGTTATCAGAGTCTGATGAAAGACTTGAAGCAATCCACCAAGCAGCGTTTTGGTGCATTGGACTTTAATTACCCAGATCACGACACTGAAACGGAGATTGTGTCACATGAATCTGGTATTGATAAAACCATAGCCACCAAATTGGTATCGATCGCAGAACGTGCCCGCAACTTAAAAGGTCATGGATTAGACGAAGGGATTTCTACCCGCATGCTGATCTATGCAGGTAACTTGATTGCCAAAGGTGTAGATGCACACGCTGCATGCCGCGTGGCACTCGTTCGCCCCATCACAGATGATCCTGATATGCGCGATGCACTTGATGCAGCCGTAGCTACCTTTTTCTAAGTAGAAATTTATTTTCTTTAGACTCATTTTTACAAGATACGGTATGAGCGTTAATCTGACTGACTACAAAGAGTTACTGGAATCATTGCCACCCGAATCCATGTCATTGCTTGAAAATACCTGGCATGATGCGACCAGAATCCTCTCGCCCCGAGGATTAGATAACTACTTGAAAGGTGCGGCTGCTCTGCAAGGGCTCGGACGCGGACGTGCGTTAATAGATACGTGGATCGATGAAGCGCCGCAAGTTGCCAAGGAAGTTGGAGAAGATGTTATTAGTGATCTCGCAACCACTGCTTTGATGCTTGCATCGAAAACTTCTGGAGCCGTGATTGAACTGATTCTTGCAACAGCCGCTACTGCTGCCAAGAGACTCGGTGACGCAGATTTATTTCGTCAATACCTTCAGTTTCTCAACACACTTATTGCCCAAGCACCACGTGGTGTCCGCCCATTGCTGGATAAACTCGATATTTTGCTGGGTCAATTGACACTCGGTGGCCTACGCCGATGGGCTTTGTGGGGTGCACATGCTCATCGTACCAACTATGAGGAACAAATCCAATATTTCAGTATAAATTCCAAGGAATCGCAAGCGGTTCTCCAAAAAGAAAGAAAAGGCACACTATTTGTCGATATCCAGCGTCGCATCAATATTTACTTACGTGCCTTATGGGCACGTGATTTCTTTATGCGCCCTACCTCAGGAGACTATGAAACTCGTCAAGGTTATCGACCCTATATTGAAAATTACTTCATTCATCTACCTGATGCCTATGATGCCCATGGTGAGATTGCAGCAAGCGAAGTTTACCGCGCGGCAGCCGCACATGCAGCAGCACATTTGGTAGAAACGAAATTCCCTATTTCTGCTGAAGCCTTGAATCCATTACAAATGGCGGTTATCTCAGTTATTGAAGATGCGAGAGTAGAAGCACTCTCAATCCGGCATTTCCCAGGTTTGCGCCAAATTTGGTCAAGCTTGCACGATGCAACGCCTCACATGAAAGCCACGATCGGCGATTATCTCAATCGCCTGGCACGTGCACTGCTTGATCAGACTTATGAGGATAATGATGACTGGATTATTGAAGCCCGATCTTTATTTGCGCAAGCCCAAGACCGTCTGGGAAATAATCAGATTTCCTGGGATATCGGCGTACAGCTCGCTCATAAGATCATGGACAAAAAAATCGCATTCAATCCCCGTACTGATATCTTGACAGCACCCTATCTGGATGACAATCGCTATTTCTGGGAATTTGAGGAATTTAATTTTGAACACTCACAGACTGCTGGTTATGATGAGATCAAGCAAATACGTAAATACGTCAGTGTCATGGAGCTGGCCAATGAGGTAGAAGTCGAAACGGCTGGCGATGATGCCCAAGAAATCTGGGTGATGGGAACAGAATTCTTTCCTTACGAAGATAGCGGCGTTTCCTATAATGAATTGGAAGGTAAAGAGCCTATCTCCCCTCCTTATCATTACTCAGAGTGGGATTATCAAATCCAGCTAGAACGCCCTACATGGGTCACTGTTCAGGAGAAACGTGCTAAATTAGGCGATATCCAGGTGATCGATAGCATTGCTGCACAATATAAACGTGAAATTTCGCGCACGAAATTTTTGCTCGACGCCATGCAGCCGCAAGGGGTGCAACGTATCAGAAAGCTGGAGGATGGTGACGAAATCGATATCAATGCAGCGATTCATTCCACGATTGATATTCGTATGGGCTTGCAACCTGACCCCCGTATCATGATGCGATCTGTTCGCAAAATACGCGATATCTCAGTGCTCGTACTGCTTGATTTGTCTGAGTCCACTAACGATAAGGTTTCTGGTCAGGATTTCTCTGTACTTGATTTAACTCGTCAAGCAACTGTATTGTTCGCCGATGCCATCAATAAAATTGGTGACCCCTTTGCGATTCATGGGTTTTGTTCGGATGGCCGGCATGATGTTGAGTATTATCGTTACAAGGATTTCAACCAGCAATATAATGAAATCCCCAAAGCTAAGCTAGCTGGCATGACAGGACAACTGTCGACCCGTATGGGCGCGGCTATTCGGCATGCAAGTCATTATTTGAAATCACAACGATCCAGCAAAAAGCTATTACTGGTCATTACCGATGGCGAACCTGCTGATATTGATGTGCGCGATCCTCAGTATCTCCGTTATGATACTAAAAAAGCTGTGGAAGAAGCTGGCCGATCAGGAATAATCACTTATTGCATGAGCCTTGACCCACGCGCAGATCAGTATGTTTCACGTATTTTTGGTGCACGTAATTATATGGTAGTTGACCACGTAGAAAGATTACCAGAAAAGTTACCGTTACTTTATGCTGGATTAACTCGTTAAATGTTTTCATTTGGAAAATACCACACATACACTTTTTATGAGTACGATGAAGGAACAGTTTTACGCGGGAATCAATGAGGACACAAATGGTGGTCTAACGCATCTCGGCCGTATGGTCATTGATGCTTGGGTTTTTGGCATTTTGCCAGAATCAGAAATGTGTGCAGGCTGGAGTCATTCGCAAATGCAGAATTTGTATGAAAAAGTTCATGCAGCATGGGAGCCTTATGCTCATCTACCTAGTCGCTTACCAGCCGATTTACAGCAACGGCATACAAGGCTTTATGCACAAATTATCGATGTTGCAAAAAGTAAGGGTTGGGATGCAGAATTGGATGAGGATGACTGAGCACAGATAAAAAAGGTGTTTATATTTGTGCTCACCACGAATATGTGTTGAGCACCTTGTCATTAACCCTGGGCTGCAGGAAATTTAATCACTCGTGCTGGCGTTTTTGGTATCTGCTTATCGGCGAGTAATCGTAATGCTTTTGGAAATTCCTCCTGAAGCCTTAGCATAATATCTGCTTGGTTCTCTCCATAATAAACTGCTTCATATGCAACTGGCTCACTGAGTTTTGTCCGTTCTTGCGGTTGAAAATTTTGCCATGCAATATCAATCCAGCACTTACGTTCGCCATCGATAAAAATGAATTCTTCTTTATCCAGGATAGCCAAGTACTGGATAGACCGGATGGGTACAAATAGATAATCATCAGAACAACGGGAAAGTAACTGGCGCGCCAGGTTATAAGTGCTAGCAGGAAGAAAATGAGGTTCCCGTTTGATCTCAGGATCGCGATAACAAGTGATCTCCATTAGGTAATTCTCCTTCTATAATTTTCGAGATTTTAAAAAAACCTTTAACTCATGTGCGCCACACGCTTGAATAAACCACCTTCTAACCGTAATGATTGGAAAACAATCCGTTCCCTTTTGCCTTATTTATGGGAATTCAAAGGCAGAGTCATTGCTGCCTTAATGTTACTGCTCCTGGCTAAACTTGCCAATGTCAGCGTGCCCTTAGTGCTCAAAGAAATTATTGATGCGCTTGATCAGCCGAAAGCCCTGGTGGTATTGCCTGCATTTCTCTTGATCGCTTATGGTATTTTACGCTTCTGCAGCACAGTATTTGGTGAGCTGCGCGATGCGGTATTTGCCAAAGTCACCCAACGCGCAATCCGGCGCGTGGCCATCCAGGTTTTTGGTCATTTACACTCATTATCGTTACGATTTCATCTAGCAAGACAAACTGGCGGAGTATCGCGTGATATCGAGCGTGGTTCACGCGGGATATCATTCTTACTGAACTTCATGCTGTTCAATATTCTACCAACCCTGCTGGAAATTGGATTGGTTATGCTAATTCTAATTAGCCAATATGATATCTGGTTTTTCGTCATTACATTGATCACGCTGCTTGCCTATATTGCTCTGACACTCATCATCACCGAGTGGCGCATGATTTTCCGCCGTACCATGAACGACATGGATTCCAAGGCCAATACCCGCGCGATAGACAGTTTATTAAATTATGAAACAGTTAAATATTTTGGAAATGAAGCATGGGAAACAAGACGATATGATGAACATCTGCAGCAGTGGGAAGAAGCGGCTGTTCGCAATCAAACCTCTCTGGCAGCACTTAATACCGGGCAAAGCGCCATTATTGCCATCGGTATCACCTTACTGATACTACTGGCAGCAGACAAGGTCGTCATGGGAGAGATGTCTTTGGGTGATCTGGTGCTGGTTAATACTTTCCTGCTCCAGCTTTATATGCCCTTACACTTCCTGGGCTTCGTTTATCGTGAAATCAAGCACTCACTGGCAGACATGGAAAAAATGTTCAACTTACTGGATGAGCATCAAGAAATAGCAGATCAATCAGAAGCCATTAAACTCCTGACAGATAGTGCGAGTATTACTTTTGAGCATGTGAACTTCAGTTATGAAACCAATCGCCAAATTTTATTTGATGTCAATTTTACCATTCTTGCTGGAAATATCGTTGCAGCGGTAGGGCATAGCGGTTCAGGCAAATCGACGCTAGCACGTTTACTTTTCCGCTTTTATGATGTCACTGACGGCAAGATACGTATCAACGACCATGACATACGCGAGGTCACACAAGAAAGCCTCAGAGCATTGATTGGCATCGTGCCGCAGGATACCGTATTGTTTAACGACAGCATCTATTACAACATTGCCTATGGGCGACCCGATGCCACGCATGAAGAAATCCTTGCCGCGGCTAAATCAGCGCATATTCATGACTTTATTGAAAGTCTACCTGACAAATATGAAACGCAAGTGGGAGAGAGAGGACTTAAACTCTCTGGTGGCGAAAAACAGCGTATTGCCATTGCGCGCGCAATTCTTAAGAAACCAGCGATTCTTATTTTTGATGAAGCAACCTCAGCGCTAGATTCAAAAACCGAGAAAAATATACAAAAAGCATTGAAGCAATTAGCCAAGAATCGTACTACGCTCGTAATTGCGCATCGTCTTTCCACTATTATTGATGCTGATCAGATTTTAGTCATGGACAAAGGTCACATAGTTGAGCGTGGAACCCATCAGCAGCTTCTTGCGATAAATGGTGTTTATGCACATATGTGGGAACTTCAACAGCAAGAAGAACTTGTGCTACCGCACGAGCAGAAAGATAAATAACTTATTTATCTGATATAAGAATAGAAACCAAAAATCACTTCTCGCTTTAGCCCACCCTTAATTAATGCTTCCATCATCTGTAAATTTCTCAAAATATTTTTTGATGACAATCGTACTGGGTATTTTATCTTTCTGGTTGAGAACAATGTAATTAACAATGCCATGTATTGCCATTGCAATCAATAACCCTTCAAATATACCTAATTGAAAAACCAAGAACGCGCAGAGCAACGCAAGAATTAAAGCATATTGACCATGATGAGCTACATACACACGATCTGCAATCATTTTTCCCACCAGTAAAGATCATAATGATTGCCAGTGAGAACTTTGGCAAATATTCTAAATAAATAAGGTAATCTCCCGCCTATGCCGGTAGATTACCTTATTTATTTAATTCTTTTTCCATTTGATATTTCACACAGGATAATTATCAAGTAATATTGTTGAAAGATAGCTAACCACAAAAGAAGGTAAGAGCATGTTTAAAAAATTAAGAAGTATGTTAAGATTTTTAGGCAGTGATTCTAAGCTAGACAGTGATTCTAAGACAGGTTTAATAAAAGAAAGAAATAATATTACTCTTATGACACAATTCAGAACATTAGGTAACTTTAATTTAGGAATGGGGAAGATCGGTCCGGGTAATCGGGTTGATATTGATCAAAAAATATTAAATGAGATGTATGAACGTGTTGCAACGGGTGAATTCAATATTTCAGTAAATGGTAATTTACCAGAAATCTGTGTAGATGGCCGCACAGATAAAAATGGCAGCCGTAAAAGAGCTCCATCTGCTGCAGGTGGTACACTTAGCATGGTTTATGGGGTTGATCTTGGAGATTCTGAGTCCTTTGGTAAAAAAACAGAACTAGAACTTACTGCTGAGGTAATGGACATCCTTAAGAATAAGAAGCAACCAACAGGCGTTCATGGCGATGATCACAGTAATTGTGGTTGTGGAGCATGCTCAAAAGCTCCCGATATCTATCATCATATCGTTAAGCAAATCGATTCTATTGCAGCTCTTACCAGTAATTATGGTATTTCTATCAGTGATACCGAGAAAGCATACGTTACTGAGAAAGCCACGAAACGCCTGAATCAGTCTGGTTTTTTTGCTGAAGATCGTTCCATAGTTCTCCAAACTGCTCGAAGCCATGGTGCTGATTACGAAGAACTAGTTGACGCTCATAATGAGCTTGGTATCGCACTAAACACAAAAGCTGGCACAACTGTTGATCGAGCTGCAATTCGTCGTATATTTGGTCAACAATATGATTTATTTGTTGTCGACGCATGGACATTTGACAATGCTGCTCGGGAACTCAAGCCGGAATACAACAATCACGATATTGCACGAATTTCTAAAGCGATTGCAATACAAAATGTTGCAACAGCTTCAGTCTTGGGGCATTCTTCTTTACCCATAATTCCAATTAAGTAAGAATTATGTGAATTACTCCATTAATTAGAAATCAGCAAAATAAACAATCGCCGCCACAAGCGGCGATATCGGATTTGAGGAAAGACCGTATCCTCATATAGCTTCTATCATTTTTGCTTGACACAGCAAAGATTTTTTGTTTCATCAATAAATCGAGTACCTACAGCAAAATCAATTTGTAGATGTAATTCAATTCCTATGTATATATTCGCAGAAGATAGTATTTTACGTTTTAAGATATTAAGAGTGAATCCAAGACGAATTGAAATTATAAAATTCTTCTACTTATCCTTAAGCGCATGAGTCTTTTATTTATAATCTTATACCTTTTATAGTTACTACCCTTTCGCCTAAAGAACGATAAATTTATTGTTTTCCCTTTAGGAGACTTTAAATTATTTCTAACTTAGATATGTAATTTCTAGTTACTGATTAGCTTAGAAAGAAATTCACATCCATTACATTCCATACGGTATCACTCATCTGACTCAGTATGCAGGTCAATATCTCGACTATTGCTTACGTTGGCTCACGAGACTTGGGATCAGATCAAAGCAATGATCGCTAATATTCGTAAAGGTCTTGAATAAATTCTGGCAAATGCGCCTCGGTTACCAAAAGCGGAACGAAGGTCTACCTTGGTACGCTATATCATCAACAAAATTATCACTACCAGATCAGAAAATCCCCCAGTTCTCGATTCGCCAATCTTTCACTTGGTTTTCAATCCGAGTTACGGGAGGAGTCAGTGCTAAAAGAGAAATTTAGGCAAATAGGAACTCCCCACCTTCCTAGGTGGGGAAATTAATCTAATTGACACTACAAAGTAATGTCATAAAATCTTTTAATGTTAGTATTTTTTAGCTAATTGTGGCCAAAGTTAACCATCCATGAAAGGTTAACATTCCAATAAGAATTATAGACATAACTAAAGAATTAGAATTAATTTTGGATTGCTTCTTTTTCATAATAACTTCCTTTCTTAATTAAGAATTCATAAATTTAAATTATTAAAAATTATTAAAAATATAATAAAAATAATACTTTATATTATATATTCACAATTTGTTTATATAATATTTATATATTCCTAACAAATTTTTCACAATTTTTTCACAAATTTTTATTTTTGTAAATATTTAATTATTTTTATTGAAATTAAAAATGAAAATTTTAGATCTTAGGAAGTTAAGCACTTACTAAACTGTGCTAACTTACTGAAATCAATATTAAAAATAGATGCTATTTTTGTTTTTAAATTTTTAAAAATTGCATTCGACAATTGCCTGTCAGCAACATGTCGGAAAAGACGGGTTAATTCATGATGGATTTGCACGGCTGTTTTGGGATTTTCTTTGCGCCAAGGAGCATGCTGTCACAACATATCGACTGCTTGATCATTTAAACAACTGAGCAGTTGCACCAGACCATAACTCAGCATAGTAATATGCACTACTCCCGGACCCGGCGATGTAAGGTTCGGAGAGTATATTGCCACGCTTCTTTCATGCTCAAAGTTTGCTTCAGATGATTGAATATGGGCTCAATCGACCAATGCTGTCTATAATTTTCAACCACTTGCTCCACTGTCAATGTGATATATCAAAACAAGACAATTATGATTATGATAGAAGGCATGGCATATTCGTTGGATTTTCGCCGTAAAGTTCTATCAGTTCAGAAGAAAGAAGGACTTACAATCAGAGGTAACGACCCGATTTGATGTTGGTGTGGCAAGCGCAAGATCGATCTCTAGGGACGCAAGGATGTTCTTGATCACCCCGATGATGCTTACCAGTACGAACAAGCAAAGCGTCTGGGCGTTACGCAAAATGTGATTTTCCTGTCCTCAGGAAATTGCGCGTGACCTATAAAAAAACACTGCGGCACCCTAGGGCGAACGAAGGCGCACAGCTTCCCTTCCAGGAGAAAATCAAGGCGCATGAAACAGTCGGCCGCACGATTGTTTACATTGATGAAAGTGGGTTTGCCCACGATGTACCGCGCGCGCATGGATATGCTCACATGGAGCAAAGATACTACGGCGTTCGGGACTGGCATGCCAAAGAGCGGACAAAGTGATCAGTGCGCTGATCGGAGAGTTCTTTCATACCATCAGATTGTTCAGGACGTCCATCAATGCCGATGTTTTCTACGCGTGGACCGCGTGCAAGACCCGTTGCCCAAACTTTCTCCGGCTTGCGTTATCGTGATGGACAATGCTGTTTTCCACAAGCGACAGGATATTCAGGATATCATCGCCAAAGCCGAGCACGTATTCGAATATTTGCCCGCTTGCTCCCCGGACCTCAACCTCATAGAACACAAATGGGCTCAACCAAAAGCCCTGCGCAGAAAATTTCAATGCTCCATCGAGAACCTCTTCAATGAGAATATTTTTTGAATCATTCCTAACTGGTTGGGCTATAATACATTGTGGCAACCATTTTCGACAATTTACTCCACGTCAAAGTTCATGCTGAGCCTATGTGAGTGATACAAAAAGCGTTTGAAAAGTGCTGGAAAGCGTAACTGGTAAATACCCTTCATTCAAAGTATTCGCAGGGGATGTCGACTATCGAGATATAGCAGTAGATTTTGTAGTTAATGAACTAGGCCTGGTTTTGCAAATTTCGTAAAAAATTGAAGGATAATAAGCTGTTTTGCCGAAGCAGTGGGAACAAAAAATCTAGTAAAGCAATCTAGATTATTATTAAATGATCTGAACAATAAACACAAATTTAAATATATCGATAAAGAAAGCGCCAATCAAAAAGTAGATACGGCGCTTTCTTTAATATCTTTTTTTATCTAGTAAGAAATCGTTGGCCCTTTAACCCAATCACAGTCAGAAATTAAGCAAATTCCACCTATTTCTTTCATTCTCCCAGATATAGTTTTAACTAATTTCTCGGCTTGATCTTCAGTGCAAGCAATAATTATTAGAATATTTTTTTCATGAAGAAATATTTCCTCCGATTGTCGCTTTCCACGACTTCCAAAGCCTCCAACTTCCCTTAAGTATGTGTAGCCTCGAATATCAAGTGATCTGCATATCTTTTGAATTTCATCAAAATCCTCTTCGTCAATAATTATTTCCACTCTTTTTAATGGTACTATGGAATCTCTTTCCAAAATCATAACCTCTCCTTTCATTTATAAATGAACAGCATCTAGAATTGATACTTACAATTAACTATCTATTGCTATCCTTATATTACTTAATTAAACCGATATCAATAATTATGAGCTAGCCATTGAGCGCCAGCATAATATAAGGGTATACCAGCTAACACATTAAATGGAAAAGTTAATCCAAGAGACAGAGTTAGATAAAAAGATGGATTAGCTTCAGGAACAGCCAAACGCATTGCAGGCGGAACTGCAATATAAGAACAACTAGCCGCTAGAACTGTCACTAGTGTGACACCGCCGATTGAATATTGAAGCCAGAAATGCCCTATTACTATCCCTACACTTGCTCCAATAAGAGGCATAATAACACCGAAAATTACCAAGAAAAATCCAACATCTTTAAATTCAGATATTCTTTTTCCTGCCTCCATGCCCATATCAAGCAGGAACAAGCATAATGCACCCATAAAAATTTTATCAAAGAATGGCTCAATTTTAGTCATATTTGGCTCACTGACTATCGAACCGATTGCCATGGATCCAAATAGTAACAAAATACTACCATTGGTAAAGGATTCTATAACCAAATGCTTGAGCATTCCTTTTTGATCCCCATGATCCCCAGCTACAGCAGCGCCTCCAATACCTCTCTGCTGCATTGCAAGAACACGCCTTGAATAGCCAGCTAATATTAAGCCAATAATAATAGCAGGAGATTCCATGATAGCTAGCATAACCACGGGATAAGCTTCATATTCCACATTAATCCCATTTAAAAATGCTACGGCTGTCATATAGGTACCAGCACTTACCGAACCATAATGCGCTGCAATGGCCGCAGAATTCATTGGATCTATTTTTCCTAGAAACCTCATAATTATATAAGCAATGATTGGCAATCCAAAGCCTAATATTAACGCTGCCAGAACGGCAGGAATGGCACTACTCATCGATGATTCAGTCAATGCTTTACCACCATGCAGACCAATTCCTACTAATAAGTAAATCACAATCATTTTGTGCATATCGGGCGGAAACTTCAAATCCGATTTGATAATGCACGCAAACATACCAAGCGCAAAAAATAATACTGCTGGGACTAAAATGCTGGATATTGACATAATAAATATCTACCTTTCATATTGTCATTATTAAATCTCAGAGATCATTTCGTAAATCTGAAAATCCTCCAAACCAAATAAAATCAAATTCTTTCTACAAGTGATATTTCTCCGCTGCTCCGCTGATTCTCCATTGAATCCAAAGCTGTTAATCTGAGACTTTAAATTCATCTTACCCATTCATTTTCCCCCACACCAATATATAGTATTGATTTAACCTCTTTTTCTTTACAATCAAAAGATTGTAAATTGAGGGCTATCAAAAAATACCTCTCCTAAGTAGCGCTTCATAAATGAACCGAAAGCTGGCCTGAGGATTATGCAAAGACTAAGATCAGCTCCTGCTCATAACCAGAGTTGAATAATCAATTGCTAAAGACAAATTAACATAGGAAATGTGAATATTTTGTGAGATTCAAATTGATTATTTCATCAAATTGCGTGGAAGCATTCCAATAGCAGCACGGAGAAATAATTCAGGGGTATTTAAGCGACGGGCGATCTCCTGTGCAAAATAGAGGTACGGGGGATTTCCACTACTAACCAGTAGGCTGTCCGCATTTAGAACAGCGTCAAGGAATCGTTCGTGTAACTGAACCTAAGTCACAGGGACCTTTGCTAGCCACAAAATCCAGTGTCAACTCCGTGCGATCTCGAACAACGAGTATTAAGAAAGCGATGCCGCAAGCGAAAACTCGTATTGCGGTGCACACACTAGTTGCTACTGCAGTTTGGCGAACTATTTTAGATCGTAGTACGCTCTATGCGTACTTGAATCACTTATTCTTGTAATAAAGATGAGAAAGTGGTGTACTAGACCATTAAAAGTCCGGCCACATGCTTTGCACCGATAATGCTGTAATCCGCGCCTCCATCCATGCCGATAGAGATCGTATGATCCACAATGCGGACATGTCGAACATTGCATCACTAGCGATAGAATAGTTTTATATGCCTGATCTTGATCGGCAAACTGCCCCAATTCCTTACAAAGCCTGGCACAATGCCGGTGAATCATGTGTTTGAATGATCTAATCAATCCCTCAAATTTTTTGACTTCCAAGATTTAATGCCGGCGACATATCGTTATGTCATGTTTGCTGAGACTGTAGATGGGATGTTGCGGGATGTTGTTTAGAGCTTGAGCGGCGCTACTAGATCAAATTTATGGAGATCGGAATGGACAAGGATCATGCTCGTTTTCTGGTGAAGCCGACTCCTGTATGTAGCGTAACGAAACTAGTAATGCTGATAAAAAGCATCACGGCGCGAGAGATATTTCGCTTGGGTCCTCATGTGAAGAAACAGTTGTGGGGCGGAAAATTCTGGACAGATGGTTATTTCGCCAGCACAGTCAGCCACTATGGAGATGAAAGTAAGTAAGGAACTATGTGAAAAAACAAGGAGCAGAGTATCAACAAGCTAGACGAAGACAAGCAACCAGCCCTCTTCTGATACCCCATTGCTTGCGGCGGGGTTATTTATTTTAACTCCAGCAAGACTGAGGAACTACCTTATTTAAAATAGTGTGATTTTCAAATTTCTAACAAAGTTAGTAGATTTTTCAGCGGCCTGCTAAACCATCAAGTAAATCAAGGAAAAGTGATATGGAAAACCGCACCGTGTCCTGGAGAGCTCTCTACATCAATCTTCCAACCATAATAATCACAAATCCGTTTAACAATTACCAATCCAATTCCTAATCCCTGCGTTTTTTTAGACCCACGAAAAAAACGCTCATAGAGAAAGGGCATAAAAGCTGGTTCAATTCCAATACCTGAATCAGCGATGGATAAACGCTTATCGCTATAACTTACGCGAATAAATCCTTGCTCAGTATACTGAACAGCATTTCGTAGCATATTAACAAGCGATGTGTACAATGCCTGTCTGTTTAAGATTAATACTTCCCCCGATTTAATAGCTACATCCAGGAAAATATTTTTCTGATACATTTCTTCACAAAATGGTTCAACTGCATCAAAAACACACTCGGCAATTGCTACAGGTTCCATTGTTCCCAAAGCTTGCTCACGCGCCAGGAATAACAATGCTTGAACTTGCTCGCCCATTCGATTTGATACTGCCTCGATATTTTTTATTCGAGCATAAGTTTTGCTGGATAAATTTTGCTCAGCAAGCAATAATTCACAACTGGTCAAAATTGTTGTAATGGGAGTACGAAGTTCATGGCTGATGTTGGCCGTAAATTCCTGCTCACGCTGGAGCATTCGCATGATGCGATATTGATAATCTTCTAAGGTACGGGCAAGTTGAGCCACTTCTTCATCTTGGCCAGGCTGACTCAGTGATACGCAATGTAAATTATTCGTAACCAAGCTTTGTCCACTTTGATTAGCTGGTAACAAACGCTTTACTCGTTCCGCCAAATCGGTCACCTGCTTTACAAGCAAGCCCGCAAGCAAATACCCAATAAAGAAGGCAATCATAACAACGCCGATGAGTGATAAAATAACCAGCAACCTAAATTCGCGCTGCCGCTGCTCATGAAATCCAATTTTGTAAGCAACGAGAAATTTTGTTCCATCAACATATTTCACAAGAACACGTGTTTCTTCATCATGATAAAAAATCTTATGTAATCCATGATCAAGATCGCGCAAATGGCGTGGTAATTCCGATTCTTCTTTACTGTTACGTATCACGTAACTTTTAAGACTGGATCCTACTTGTGGCGTAAAATTTGTAAGCTGACGAAAATGAAAAATTACATGATTCATTTCAGCCTCTATAATTTGCTGGATATGCGCTTCTTCAATGTCATCAGCAGCAAAATAGAGACTTATAGCGAGTGTACCAACAATGATGGTACTGAAAATTGCAAGGGCAAGCGTTACACGCAGACGAATGCCATATTTAATTTTTATCACTTGAAGTTAGACAGTAACCAAGACCATGAACAGTTTCAATCGGATCATATCCACCAGCTTTCAATAAAGCTCGTCTCAATACATGCATATGACTTCGCAATGTGTCACTAGTTTCCAATTCTTCTTCCCAAGCTTCAAGTTCCAATTCTTTACGACTAAATACCCGTCCAGGCTCACTCATTAATAATGCAAGCAATCGAATACATTTTGGTGGCAGCTTAACTTCATTATTTACAAAACGAACCGTTAACGTCTTTGGATCGAAACTAAGATCACCAACACTCAGTTTTCTTACTGCGACTTTACCTTTGTACCGCTTATGCATTGCGGTTAAACGTGCTTCTACTTCTTTTAGCGCAAAGGGTTTTATTATGTAATCATCAGCGCCACTTTCAAAACCTATTAATTTATCATCTAGCGTATCACGTGCAGTCAACATTAATATTGGAATATCAATCTGACATTCCTGGCGAAGCTTTCGACACAACGTCAAACCATCCAGATAAGGTAGCTTGAGATCAAGAAGAATAGCATCGAAAGGTTGCGTACTTGCCAGACGAAATCCAGTGGCGCCATCAAGCGCAGCATCGACACTATGACCCCGCGCTTCAAGAAAATCATAAAGATTCGCAGCTATTGCTTGATCATCTTCGATAATGAGGATACGCATAGACTGAAAATATTGGTTGTTTTAGGAAAAATGAACTAATCAGTATGATACTTCCGACTAAGTGTATGAACCGCATTAACAAGAGTCAATGTATTTTCGGGAGGAGTAAACTGAGAAATCCCATGGCCAAGATTAAACACATGCCCCGGACCATGACTATAACTTGCCAAAACTTTTTCAACTTCCGCCGTAATTGTATCCGATGAAGCAAATAATATTGCGGGATCAAGATTACCCTGCAATGCAACCTGATCATTAACGCGACGCCGTGCTTCGCCAATATCTATCGTCCAATCAAGCCCAATTGCATCGCATTGACTACTGACCATTTTTTCCAACCACAATCCTCCACCCTTCGTGAAGATAATATTGGGGATGCGCGCACCTTCGTGTTCACGCCTCAATCCCGCAATAATTTGTGTCATATACTGTAAAGAAAATTCTAGATAAGCGGCATGCGATAACGCCCCCCCCCATGTATCAAAAATCATGACAGCCTGCGCACCTGCCTCAATTTGCGCGTTGAGATAGGTTGTGACAGCCTGCGCATTTACATCAAGGATGTGATGTAATAAATCAGGACGCTGATACAACATAGTCTTGACTTGACGAAAATCGGTACCGCCACACCCTTCTATCATATAACATGCAAGTGTGAAAGGACTGCCGGAAAAACCAATGAGCGGAACCTGGTCATTTAATGCTTTGCGAATTTGTGAAACGGCGTCGATGACATAACGCAAATGCACATCTGGATCAGGCACAGCAAGAGAACGTATTTCCCATTCTTCACGCAAAGGACGTTCAAATCGTGGTCCCTCCCCTTCAGCAAAATATAACCCCAATCCCATTGCATCAGGTATGGTAAGGATGTCGGAAAATAAAATCGCAGCATCTAGAGGAAAACGTGCTAGTGGCTGCATGGTCACTTCTGTCGCAAAATCAGGATTCTTGCATAAGGATAGAAAATCGCCTGCACGAGCACGCGTTTGGTTATATTCAGGCAAATAACGTCCAGCCTGTCGCATGAGCCATACAGGCGTGTATTCAGTAGGTTGGCGTAGCAATGCTCGAATCAAAGTATCATTTCTTAGTTTTGTCATTGAATGATCTATCTTATTCTTAACGATAATAATGGTTAATAGGGAAAATTCAATTTTTAAGTAGAAATTTTTTTCAATTAATTTTTAATTCCCAAATTAACTGTGTATATTACCAGTGATTGGCTTTTGGTTTGTATGTTTGTATATTTCATATAAGAAATCCTAGAGAAATCACTGGGTAAATTCAATTTTCCCGCTGCCTCGTGTGGTAGGAATCAAGAAAACAAACTGCGTTTATTTAATCCCGGTGTGGGATATAAAGATTTTGATGTTTCTCAATTCATTCAGTAAAATACGTGGTGCCATAGTGTTATTGTTATGTTATGGCAATACTTTTTAAACCTTGCTTCACCGTAGATATGCAAATTAACGGGAAGTTTTACCCATAAGGATATTATGAGACATTACGAAATTGTTTTTATCGTCCACCCAGATCAAAGTGAGCAGGTACCTGCGATGATTAAACGCTACCGCGGGATTGTGACAGCCAGAGATGGAAAGATTCATCGTGTAGAAGACTGGGGGCGCCGTCAACTTGCCTATCTTATTCAGAAAGTTCACAAAGCGCATTATGTCCTAATGAATATTGAATGTAACCAAGAAACGCTGGATGAACTTGAACATTCTTTCAAATTCAATGATGCTGTGCTTCGACATCTTACAATCAAAATGAACCAAGCTGTCACTACCCCATCTATTATGATGCAAGAAGATAAAGCCAAATCATCGACGACTAGCGAGGACCCAGAGGATAATCCGGAGACCGTACAAAGCACAGAAATCGAGGTGGAGGATAAATCTGAAAAAACCAGTGCTGAGGCCTAAAAACAGGTAAATTATTGAATTGTAATCAGACTGTCATTTGCGGAAAAATTGTAAGAATTGATTCGTTGCGTTATACCCCTGTGGGGAAAGCAGTTATAGAGTTCGAGATAAGCCATACTTCAAAGCAGATCGAGGCAAGCATTCAACGTCAGGTAGCTTGCGAGGTTTTTGCCGTAGCGTTAGCTGATATGGCTAAAAAAATTTGCGATATAGAAATCGGTAGCTTCGTTAAGCTAACCGGATTTCTTGCAAAAAGAAACAAAATCAGCTCTCAGTTAGCATTACATGTAACGCAGATCGATATCTTATAAATATTTAGACATTTTAGGAAACAGGAAAATCACGATGAGATTTACAAGAAATAGAGATAGTAATTTGAAAAATAAAGAAAAAATGGCGAACCGCCCTTTGTTTAAACGCAAAAAGTTTTGCCGCTTTACAGTAGAAGGTATCAAAACGATTGACTATAAAGACATCAACATATTAAAAGACTTTATTAGCGAGAATGGCAAAATCATCCCTGCTCGTATCACTGGAACCAAATCATATTATCAGCGTCAGTTGAATACAGCGATAGAGCGCGCACGTTTGCTTGCGCTGTTGCCCTACACTGATCGGCATTAAGAACTGAGGAGAAATATCATGCAAGTAATACTGATGGAGAAAATTGCAAGCCTCGGACAATTGGGCGACATAGTCAACGTTAAAAGAGGATATGCGCGCAATTATCTGATACCGCAAGGTAAGGCCAAGTGGGCCACTGAAAGTGCGATCGCAGATTTTAAAGCAAGACGCGCTGAGTTAGAGAAAAAACAGGCGGAAGCTATGGCAAATGCTCAGGCGTTAGCAGCAAAGCTGGATGGATTGCTTGTGCAAATAACTCAAAAAAGTGGAGTAGATGGTAAATTGTTTGGCTCAGTTACCAATGCAAATATCGCCGAGGCACTCAAGGAGCAAGGTTTCTCTATTGACAAATCGGTGATTCGTATGCCAGAAGGTCAGATCAAACAAGTAGGTGATTATCCACTTACCATCGTGTTGCATAGTGATGTATCGGCCCATATTACCGTATCAGTTTTAGGTGAAGCAACAACCTAACCCGGATATTTCACCCGGTCGACCTGTAACATGATGCAAAAACTGATGAACAAGGGCTTCCGGATGAATTTGCTCAAATCCAATTTGTGCCATTGACCTTCGCGAGCGCAGCGGGTGATTTTGGGGTATCTTTCCGCTCCCGCTTCGCGCCAGTAGTCGCAGATATTGGCTTGACGCGGGATACATAAATCTGCTCGTAAAATCGCCTTACCATCGTCCCGCGTCCTAGTGAAATATCCCAGGTCAGCGCTTTTAATTGTTTTATGAAAAAGGACTGGCAATGGACCTATTTTCTTATTCCCGACATTCAATGATAAAATCTGTTACTTTAGTGTTTGCAGATTCTGTCAGATTCCTATGATTCAATCCCCCCCTAGCATTACTCATAATGAATTAGAGATTTACAAGACTCCACCTCATTCAGTTGAAGCAGAGCAATCAGTATTAGGTGGTTTAATGCTGGATAATCACGCATGGGACAAAATAGCAGATATTATCACTCATACTGATTTTTATCGGCAGGATCATCAGCTCATCTATCATCATATCTGCAACCTCATAGAGCAAAATAAACCTGCTGATGTTATTACCGTCGCGGAATCCCTTGAAAATTCGGCTGAATTACAGAATGTTGGTGGGTTAACTTATATAGGCTCAATAGTACAGAGTACACCAACAGCCGCTAATATTCGCCGTTACGCTGAGATTGTAAGGGAACGTGCCATCATGCGTAAGCTTGCGCAGATCAGTACACAAATTGCTGACTCAGCCTACAATCCGGCAGGACGTTCTGCATCAAATCTATTGGATGAAGCAGAAAGCAAGATATTTGAAATTGCTGAAATTGGCGCACGTGGCAAACAGGGCTTTATCGATATCCAACCTCTCTTAAAGCAGGTGGTAGAGCGCATTGAAATGCTATACAGCCGCGATAATCCGAGTGATGTTACAGGCGTTGCATCTGGCTTTCATGATTTGGATCAGAAAACCTCGGGCTTTCAGCCTGGAGACCTTATTATCGTCGCAGGCAGACCTTCGATGGGCAAAACGGCCTTTTCTCTTAATATTGCAGAGCATGTGGCATTAGAGCTTAATAAACCAGCAGCTGTATTTAGTATGGAAATGGGTGGCGCACAACTCGCTATGCGTATGCTAGGCTCAATAGGAAGGCTTGATCAGCACAAGGTTCGTACTGGACGCCTGGAAGATGAAGATTGGCCAAAGCTTACCCATGCACTGGGTAAACTGAATGATGCACCTATCTTTATTGATGAAAGCGCTGCATTGAATGCTCTGGAGCTTAGAGCCCGCGCACGGCGGCTTTATCGTCAGCATGGAGAACTAGGGTTAATTGTTATCGATTATCTGCAGCTCATGTCTTCACATTCTCCAGGAGAAAATCGCGCTACCGAAATTTCCGAGATCTCACGATCCCTTAAAGCCTTGGCGAAAGAGTTACAAGTTCCTGTTATAGCATTATCACAGCTTAATCGCAGCCTGGAACAGCGACCCAATCCGCACAAACGCCCAGTTATGTCTGATTTGCGTGAATCTGGCGCCATAGAACAGGATGCGGATGTCATTCTGTTCATTTATCGTGATGAAGTATACAATCCAGATACCCCGGACAAAGGAATCGCTGAGATCATTATTGGAAAACAGCGCAATGGCCCAATTGGAAAAATCAATCTAACCTTTCTTGGTGAATATACACGCTTTGAAAATTGTGCTCGACTTGAGTATTATTAATCAAATAATCAGCTGTTTCGTATTTTTATCAGCAAGAAAAATATTTTTCTGTTAATTCCGATCCAATCGTCGATATTGTATCGCTTCTGCGATATGCCCACTGTTAATCTGCTCACTATCTGCTAAATCTGCGATAGTACGCGCCAACTTCAAGATACGATGATATGCCCGTGCAGAAATGTTCAAACGGGACAATGCATTCTCCAGTAAATGTTTACCCTGCTCATCCAGCTTGCAATATTGATCTATTTCATGCACCCTCAAACCAGCATTGGTACCATTCTGCCGCACTAGTTGATATTGGCGAGCAGCCTCGACACGCGCTCTTATTATACGACTTGATTCACCTACCCTTTGCTGCAGCAAATCCTCTTGCGGTACAGAGGGTACTTCAATCTGCATATCGATACGATCAAGCAAAGGGCCAGAGATTTTTCCACGATAACGCGCTATCTGATCAGGTGTGCAGCGGCATTTCCCCCCATAATGTCCTAGATAACCACAAGGACATGGATTCATTGCAGCGATTAACTGGAACCTTGCAGGAAAATTGGCCTGCCGTGTCGCCCGTGAAATAGTGATTTGGCCCGACTCGAGTGGCTCACGTAGCACCTCTAAGACTCTACGATCAAACTCTGGCAACTCATCGAGAAATAACACCCCGTGCATTGCCAGGGAGATTTCTCCTGGGCGAGGAATACTGCCACCCCCTACCATGGCTACCGCAGAGGCGGTATGATGAGGCGAGCGGAAAGGACGATGTTTCCAGTTTGCGATATCGAAGTGACCGCTGGCAAGCGACTGCATGGCAGCAGACTCAAGCGCTTCTTGCTCCGTCATAGTGGGAAGAATATCCGGAAGACGTTCAGCCAGCATCGACTTTCCTGTGCCGGGCGGCCCAATCATCAATATACTATGACCACCAGCTGCAGCGATCTCCAGGGCACGCTTAGCATGCACCTGACCTTTTACTTCAGTCAGATCTGGATGATAATTTGAATTATCCTTACTGATATTTGTTTCAGAAGGTGTTGTGTGCAGCTGCAATAACTCATGTCCGGTTAAATGCGCACAGATCTGAAGTAGCGATGTTGCAGGATAAACGCGTGCTTCCCTAACCAGAGAAGCTTCCGCAGCATTATGTTGTGGCAGGACAAAACTACGCCCTGATCGTGACGCACCATAGGTCATAGCCAATGCACCATGGATAGGGCGCAATTCCCCGCTTAAAGAAAGTTCACCTACCCATTCATACTGATCGAGTTTATCAGTAGGTATTTGGCCCGTTGCTGCGAGAATGCCCACTGCAATAGGTAAATCAAATCGACCACTTTCCTTGGGCAAATCTGCCGGTGCAAGATTGACCGTAATCCGCTGCGCTGGGAATTTGAATTGCCCATTTTGCAGCGCAGCGCGCACCCTGTCTTTACTTTCCTTTACTTCTGTTTCAGGTAATCCGACAATCGTGAAGCTGGGTAAACCATTGGATAAATGGGTTTCCACAGTAACCAGTGGTGCTTCGATACCTGATAGTGCGCGACTATAAAGGATAGCCAGTGACATGAAGAATAAGGAGTGCGATAAAAATACCGTCTGTTATCAGAGAATTAGTAGGCGCATGACAAGACAGCTAAGCAACCAGAAATCTACCTGCCAAGAAATCTTTACTTTAATTGTTAACCTTCATAATTTGTATTGCTTGTAGTGGTATCTGACGTAGTTGTCTTAAGTTGATTCTCCAAGGCAGCAACTTTTTCTTCTAGCTCAGTCAATTTTGCGCGTGTCCGCTTAAGCACTTCTTGTTGCACATCAAACTCTTCACGCGTCACCACATCCAAACGAGAAAGCATACTCGTCAACATGGCGCGCATATTCCTTTCAATATCCTTGGCCGGACTTTGAGCTATAATTTCACTAATCTTGGTGCCGATTTCGTCCAGAACATTTTTGTTAACCATTTTTTCTCTCCATTTACATTGACTGATTACTGAGTATCCACTATATAAGCTTGGTTACGGCATTTACAAGATAAAATCGCATACTTCAAACAAATAGGCAACCTGAAAAACGAGTGCTAAAAATTGTCACAAAATAAAATCGTGTACGATGATCGCTATCTTTTTCATACAAAATTGATTCATGACTCTCAATCGTTTACAGCTCCTGGAAACTTGGATAAAAGTAGAATTTCCCGGTAAATCTTTCAAACTCTCCCCTGCTTCTGCTGATGCAAGCTTCCGTCGTTATTTTCGTATCATAATGGAGCAGCAATCCATAATTGCCATGGATGCGCCACCACAGCTGGAAAACTGTACGCCATTTCTGCATGCAGCTGAAGTATTTGCTACAGCCAACGTCCATGTACCTGCCATATTTTCCCAGAACCTAACACAAGGTTTTTTGTTACTTTCAGACCTTGGGAATACAACTTACTTGGAAGCACTGGCAACAAATCCAACTACTGCAGATAAGCTTTATGGCGATGCGATCGATGCGCTAATTAGAATTCAACTAATCAGTCAAGCAAATATATTTCCTGAATACGATGCAACACTACTCAGAAGAGAATTAGATTTATTTCCAGAGTGGTACGTTGCCCGACATTTACAAGTAATACTCAATCAAAAGCAAGTCAATGATATGACTGCTATTTTTTCACGCATTCTTGAAAATAATCTTGCTCAGCCCAAGGTATTTGTTCATCGTGATTATCACTCCCGCAACTTGATGATGACTACACCCAATCCTGGTATTCTTGATTTTCAAGATGCAGTCTATGGTCCAATTACTTATGACCTGGTTTCTTTGTTTAAAGATGCCTATATCCATTGGGAAGAAGAGCGCATATTAGACTGGGTCATTCGGTACTGGGAAAAAGCACGCAAGGCAGGCCTCCCTGTTACGACTGATTTTTCTGATTTTTACCGAGATTTTGAATGGATGGGCGCTCAACGTCATCTCAAAATACTGGGTATTTTTGCACGACTGTATTATCGAGATCATAAAGAAGCCTATCTCAAAGATATGCCATTGGTTATGACCTATTTACGCAAGACATGTAAACGCTATCGGGAGCTTCATCCATTGCTTACACTATTGGATCAGCTTGAGGGCATACAACCTAATACAAAAATTAATTATACCTTCTAATAGAGTGCCGGGTCATTCCTTTAAAGCCATGATTCTTGCAGCAGGACGAGGTGAGCGCATGCGCCCCCTTACCGATACATTACCCAAACCGTTGCTTCGTGCCGGGAAACAAATGTTGATCGAGTATCATCTGCAAAATCTGGCACAGGCTGGTTTTAGGGATATCGTCATCAATCATGCTTATTTGGGCCACATGATTAAAGCAGCCTTAGGCGATGGTCAGCGCTATGACATCAATATTACTTATTCAAAAGAAACTACTATACTGGAAACAGCTGGTGGAATCGCCAAGGCGCTACCGATATTAACCAGTTGCGCAGCAAATCAACCTTTCCTGGTCGTCAATGCCGATATCTTTTGCCAAATAGACTACTCTACCTTATTACCGGCATTACAACGATTGCAAGGAAATCCTGATGGCGATCTCGCCCATTTGGTTTTGGTCGATAACCCTCCTCATCATCCCGATGGCGATTTTTTTCTGGAGCAAGGACGTCTCACAGCAATGGGGCATCATCAACTCACTTTTAGCGGGATTGGTGTTTACCATCCCTACCTCTTTAACCAGGTCGCTCCTGGAATCGCTACCAAGCTTTCGCTTCTATTACGTCAGGCAATCTCTTCAAATAAGGTTGGAGGGGAATATTACCAAGGAATGTGGATGGATATCGGCACACCAGAACGACTACAATTGCTTACTGCACAATTTTTATGAAAACACTCTGCTATTAAATTCCACTATGGCTATTCACTTATATCAAGCCGCCAATTAAAGATATTAAGTGTAAAAATTTCTAGCGTTGTTTACAGTATTCTGGAGAATACTGTAAATGAACATGCACAAACATATAAGACTCACGCCACTTGATCGCCAAAAGCTGTGGAAGCGTTACCAAACTCGCTGCTGGAAAGTGTCCCAACTTGCCGAACGTTTTCGCGTCTCAAGACCCACGATCTACGCCGTTCTCAAGCGGGCAAGGCTCAAGGAGTTTTTTCCTCGCGACAGTGCCAATCAACGTTTTAAAACAATCTAATACGGCCTCAAACGCTTAGCCAAAGTCGAGCAGTCCATCCAGGAGCGCTTGAAACGTGAGGCAAAGCGTTATAACAAGTCTTATCCCGGCGAACTCATGCATTTCGATACTAAACGCCTGCCTTTGCTCAAAGGCCAATCACCTACCCAACCCAGGGAATACCTGTTTGTCGCGATTGACGACTTCTCCCGAGAACTCTATGCAGCCATCTTGCCCGATAAAACCCAGAATAGCGCAGCCTGGTTCCTCACCAAAACCGTCATCGCCCAATGCCCTTACCAGATCGATTACGCTTATTCTGATAATGGCAAGGAATATAAAGGCACTGACAGTCATGCTTTTGTTAAAGCCTGCAAAGCGCACAGCATCGGCCAGAAATTCACTCGAGTCAATCGACCCCAAACCAACGGCAAAGCTGAACGTGCTATCCGCACCCTCATGCAGATGTGGCATGACCAGACCAACTTCAAAGATTACACCTACTGGCAGATCCAACTCGGCCGCTTTATTAACTTTTATAACACTGTCAAACCACACAAGAGTTTGAATAACTCAACTCCTTATGAAATACTCCAACATTATTTTAATCAACCTCTCTGTAAACAACCCTGAGATTTCTTACATATAAAACTATTTTAATTAACTGTTTAATTGTAGCCAAATAAACACCAATTTATTTCATGTTTAAGTACTTATCTTTTATTTTTTCTAGACATACTATTTACGCTCAAGAAAGAATAAGCTATTTAAGTTGATTAATTCCATTAATGATAATAATGGTTAATTCATTAAAAACCATAATATTACTGTTGACAATCTTGATAATAGTGATCATTTCTAAGCAAAAACTGTCATCCAATTGAAACGAATTAAACATATAAATATGTTTCCTGAAAAGAACATATATAAGATAGCTGTTTTTGATATCACAATGAAAAACTCAATAGAAATTTTAAATAAAGGAAAGGAGAAAAATTTAAGTTGTTATTTAATGGAGGTACTACGATGAAAACAAAGATTTCTTTGACTACTTTGCTGATGCTTGTTTTTTTATCTGCTTGCGCGCAAATGAACCCAGTTTCATCTATGCAGAGTAATGAAATTGGCAATGGTAATCTAAACGCAATTGATCGCAGCAATCACGATGCGTTAGCACAACATTATGAAAATACTGCAAAAGAGTTACAAGTAAAATTGCAGGAACAGCAGAAACTACTTAAGGAATATGAAGACCATAATTATTATTATGGAAGAAAAGGTCAAAATCTCAACTCACAAGCTTCAGCGAAAGTTCGCCATTTGGAGAAATTGATAAAAGAGAATCTGGACGAAGTTGCTATTCACCAGAAAATGGCAAGAGACCAGGAAAAGCGCAACTATACTGATGTGGATAAAAGAGATTTTAGATTCACAAAAGAAGATAAAGTATACTAGCTCGACTTTTGCCAGTGCTTTAGCATTCAACCAGATTTGCCAAAGGGTCTTGTCATAGCAATACTTTCCTGAATGAGTTCGCTCCTGATTATAAAACGTCATCCAGCGATCGACATCTTGGTGGAGCTTGCCCAGGCTATAAGATAGCTTGCGACAAAACATGACATCGTACCATCCATTCGTTTTTCATGGTTTGAAGACTGGGTCATTGAACAGATCGGCAGCAATCAATGTATTCTTTTCAGTATAAAGTTTGGCAATGGCTGCCGGCTATAGGCAACTTTGGTACCGAGATAGCCAGGATGTTGCGTCTCAATTTTACCCTCTGCTTGCCGTTTTACTTTGGTTATTTCTAGTGCCTGGAGCTGAGATTCCGCTAGAACATGGTCATCTTGGCTTCCAATGCTTAACAAACGTTTCCTGAAGCATTCCACAGATCATGACGTAACCAGATTTGAGCGTACGCCACTGCCTGAGACTAAAATCCCTTAGCGTTTTAATTCATTCGCAACTCGATGCTGTCCGTCGGCAAGATATTCATACGCCATATTAACGAGCGCTTGCTCTTCTCAACCAGCTTCTTGCGACTGATCTCATGCAGCGCAAGTTCCCCACCTTGATCATAAAGCTTCTTAAAACGATCAGTAACTATCCCAGCTATAGTCCATCACATTACAGGCTGCTTGCACATTGCCTAGAGCTATAGTCAAATCTGGTGTATAGAGAGTTAAGCGGCTGCCTGTTTTTGATCTCCTGATTGTTTAATGCCGTTAACAAATTTGACGCCGGTGATGACATCAGCTAACAGCTTATAACCTCGTAATCGAAACCATTTTTTCTGTGC